>JAIUMW010000167.1 GCA_022565365.1 Oceanicaulis sp. | reverse complement strand
TCGACACCCGCGACCCGCTCAATGTGGGCGAGGGCGCGGCGGCGGTTGAGAATCCCGATTATGTCAATTCGTGGAAGGGGTAGGGGCGATTTGATACCGGATCAGCTTAAGAGCGGATACGTTCAGTTCCGCGCCGAACGCTTCGAGCGCAAGCAACGCATGTGGCGGCGTCTGGCCGAGGGCCAGTCGCCGCGCGTGCTGGTGATCGGATGCGCCGACAGCCGGGTCGATCCGGCGGCGATTTTCAACGCCGGACCCGGCGAACTGTTCATTGTGCGCAATGTCGCCAATCTGGTGCCGCCCTACGAGCCGGACGGCGCCCATCACGGCGTCTCGGCGGCGCTGGAATTCGCTGTGAAGTCGCTCAAAGTCGACCACATCGTGGGGCTGGGCCATCGCCAGTGCGGCGGCGTCCATGCTGCGGCGACAGGGTCGGCGAAAGGCACCCAGTTCATCGAACGCTGGCTCGACCCGCTCCAGCCCGCCTGCGCCGAAGCGCGCGAGGCGCTGGGCGAGCACGTCAGCGAAGAAGATTTGTGCGACGATCTGGAACTGCGCTCGGTGCGCCACTCCCTCAAGCGCCTGGTGGGCTTCCCCTTTGTGGCCGAGGCTGTGGAGGCGGGCCGGCTGTGCCTGCACGGCGCCCGTTTCGGGATCGCCGACGGCGTGCTGGAATGGATGGACGAGGACGGCGTGTTCCGCCCTGTCTGCTTTGATGATTCAGATGCGCTCCGCGCGGAGGAAAACCCATGAAACTCGCCACGCTGAAAAACGGAACCCGCGACGGACGCCTGGTGGTGGTGTCTCATGATCTCAACTGGTGCGCCGATGCGGGCCATATTGCGCCGACCCTGCAGGCGGCGCTGGATGACTGGACGCGGGCCGAACCGGCCCTGCGCACGCTGGGTGAAGAGCTGGAGCGCGAAACCATCCCGCGCGAGCGCTTCCATGAGCGCGAGGCGCTCTCGCCCCTGCCGCGCGCGTTTCAGTGGGCGGACGGCTCGGCCTACGTCAATCACGTCGAATTGGTGCGCAAGGCGCGCGGCGCCGAGCTGCCCGACAGCTTCTGGACCGACCCGCTGATGTATCAGGGCGGCTCGGACGCCTTCCTGGCGCCGCGTGAGGATATTCCGCTGGGTGATGACGCCTGGGGCCTGGATTTCGAGGCGGAAGGGGCCGTGGTCACCGGCGACGCCCCGCAAGGCTGCTCGGTAGAGGAGGCGGCGGGCGCCATCCGGCTGGTCATGATCCTCAACGATGTCAGCTTGCGCGGCCTGATCCCGGGGGAACTCGCCAAGGGGTTCGGTTTCTTCCAGTCCAAGCCGCCCACGGCCTTTTCACCGGTGGCGGTGACGCCTGACGAGCTGGGCGGCGCCTGGGACGGGCGCAAGCTGCATTTGCCGCTGCGCTCGTGGCTCAATGGCGAACTGTTCGGCGAGCCCGACTGCCAGGTGGACATGAATTTCGATTTTGCGCAGCTGGTGGCCCATGTCGCGAAAACCCGCCCGCTGACCGCCGGCACAATCGTGGGGTCGGGCACGGTGTCGAACAAGCTGGGCGATGAGCCGGGCAAGCCGGTGAAGGATGGCGGGAAGGGATATTCCTGCATCGCCGAAATCCGGATGATCGAGACCATCCAGACCGGCGCGCCGAGCACGCGCTTCATGATCCCGGGCGACCAGGTGCGCATCGAAATGCTCGATCAGGCCGGCAAGTCGATCTTCGGTGCGATTGAGCAGACAGTGGTCCGGTACGCCCGCTGAGGCTATTCGGCCGGGACCATGTGGGCGGGGGCCGGGCCCATGGCCGCGATCATGCGGCCGGCCTCTTCCAGACAGCGCCCGCAGCGCGGCTTGGCGCCGCACGCCTTGAACGCCGACACCGTATCGCGCGCACCGCCTTCGGCGGCGGCTTTGATGTCGCGGCAGCGCAGGGCGTTGCAAAGGCAGACATACATGGATGCGGCGTCCTTGGCTTAGGTCTGGTGATGGCGGGCGTGGCGAACCGCTCCCGCAAATCATTCGCAACCGCATAAAGCCCCAAGTGCGAATGATTGTCAACTGCGCCGACGCAAGGCCTGCGCCGCGAGCATTTCGAGTTTTTCTCGAGCCGCCAAACCCGCTAGAGTGAACGACGTTAACCCGGACCGGCCGGGCGGCTTGGGAGAGGGCGTGATGCGTTACTGGCTTTGGGCGGTTGGCCTGATTGTGCTGCTGATTGCAGCGAGACTGGCCTATATTGTCATCCCCGCGTCCGGCGCGCTGACGCCGGTGAGCGAGATCGGGACCCAAGGCTGCGAGCGGATATCTGTGGCGCCGGGCACCGAGGACGTGACGGTGGATCCGGTGACGGGTCTGGCCTTCGTCTCCGCCCAGGACCGGCGCGCGGGCGCCATGGCCCAGACCAATGGCATCTATGTCTTTGATCCGGCGGACCCGTCGCGGGTGACTCTGGTGTCCAATGATTCCCCGGCCGATTTCCGCCCCCACGGCATCAGCCTGTGGCGCGGCGAGGGGCCGGACGGCGCTGATATCGCCCGCCTTTTCGTGATCAGCCACCCGGCCGGTGGCAGCCGAGTGCTGATTTATGATATCGGCGAGGGCGGCGCGCTGGTGCATCTCGAAACGGTAAGCGCGCCGGCGATCCGCTCGCCCAATGACGTGGTCGGGGTGGGGCCGCGCCAGTTCTACATCACCAACGACTCTTACTTTGGCGACACGCCCATGGGATATCTGGAGGCCTTTCTGGGCCTGCCGCTGGGCAGCGTGGCGTATTTCGACGGCGAGAGCGCGCGCATCGTCGCCGACGGCTTCATCTACACCAATGGAATCAATGTGAACGCCGCCAGTGACCGGCTTTATGTGGCGGCTTTCCTTGGGCGCGAGGTGCGGGTGTTCGAGCGCAGCCCGTCCGATGGCGCGCTGCGCCGCCTGACGTCACACCGCATGCCCATGGGGGCCGACAATATCGAGATCGGCCCTGACGGTGCGCTCTATGTCGGAGGGGGCGTCGATGTCTTCGCTTTCCTCGCCCATGCAGAAGACCCCGAAGCCCTCGCGCCGTCGGTCGTCATGCGCCTTGATCCCGATACAGGCGAGCGCCGGACCGTGTTCATGAATGACGGGTCGCTGATCAATTCAGCCAGCGTGGGCGCCGTTCATGATGGCCGGCTGCTGGTTGGCGCGGTATTCGACGGCCATGTGCTGGTTTGCCCCTATGCCGGTTAAACGTTTCTGCCAATGAAGGATTTCCCATGACCGACGGTATCCGCGTCGAGGATGCTGACGGCGTGCGCACCGTGCGCTTCAACCGCGCCGCCAAGAAGAACGCCATCACCCGCGCCATGTACACCGCGTTGGCGCAGGCGCTCGATGGCGCCAGCTCTGACGCCAGCATCCGCGTGGTGGTGATCGCCGGAACCGAAGGCGTGTTTACCGCGGGCAATGATCTCATGGACTTCATGGAGGCGCCCCCGCATATCGGCGGCGCGGAAACGCCCCCGGTCGAGCATTTCATGCGGTCCCTGATGGGGTGCGAAAAGCCGGTCATCGCGGCGGTGGACGGCCTGGCCATCGGTATTGGCGTGACCCTGCTGCTCCATTGCGATTTCGCCTACACGTCTGACCGCTCGGTGTTCCGCACGCCCTTTGTCGATCTGGCGCTGGTGCCGGAGTTTGGATCGTCCGTCCTGCTGCCGGGCCTCGCCGGGCGGGCCGTGGCGGGCGAGCTTCTCATGGTGGGCGAAAGCTGGGATGCGGCGCGGGCCGAGCGCTATGGCCTAGTCAACGTCGTCTTCTCGCCCGATGCGCTGGAGGGCGAAGTGATGGCGCGCGCCCGCACGCTGGCCGCCAAGGCGCCCGAAGCCATGCGCCAGTCCAAGGCGCTGATCCTGGCCGGTCAGGCGGCGCTCATGGACGTGATCCGCGCTGAAGGCGAGGTCTTTGCCCACCAGCTTGCCTCGGCCGAGTTCAAGGAAGCGGTCACCGCCTTCCTGGAACGCCGCCCGCCGGATTTTTCCAAGGCCGGCTAGCGCTTACAGCCGCATGCCCACCGCGACGCCCAGCGCCACCAGGGCGCAGGCGGCGCCGGTGATCAGCACGCCAAATCCGACGCGCCGCCAGAACATGGCCCGGGCGAGATCGGCCTGGCGGGGATGGCGCGCGAAGGCGGCGGAGGGCAGCTCGTCATGGGCCTCGCCGGCGGGATGGCTGGTGGCCGCGCCCGCGGCGAACTGGCTGAGACGCGCCATCAGATCCACGGCCAGGCGCGCCGTCGCCTTGTCATGCAGCTGCAGGTGCAGCGCGCCCTCGCCATGGCTGAGCCGCTTGCCAGCAATTATGGTGGGCGCTTCAGTGCGGGTGAGCTTGGAATACCGGCGCACCTCGTCGGACTCGGCGTCTTCGGCGTCCGGCTTGTCGGCGGGCAGGCCGAACAGCACCAGCCGCATGACAAACTCGGCCAGGTTGGTGCGCTCCAGAAGCTTCAGCCGGTCGGCCCGGTCTATGCCATGCCCCTGCGCCAGCGCCTCGCCCAGACGCTTGATGCGGTAGGCCGCGGCCAGCGGCTCCTCCACCCCTTTGAGGGCCGATGCCGGGACCCTGTCCGGCGCCGAACCGAACAGGCGGCCCATCCGCCCGCGTGTGTTGCGTGGCGGCTTTGCAGCGACGAAAGGACCGCGCACCACGCCGCCAAAGCTGCGCAGGCACGCGTCGAAGGCCTGGCGCGCCGCGCGCACGGCGGCGGAATGGCGCACTTTGTCGGACAGAAGGTCGGAAGACAGCAATCTGTCGGCCTGCCACAGGCTGCGCGCGGCGGCCTCAAGGGAGTCGGATGCGGCCTGGGGATTGAAGCTTGCCCCGGGCAATGCGTCGGCCAGGTTCTCGCGGCGGGTCAGCGCGGCTTCGGACTGGCGCTTGAGCGAATACAGGATCAGGTCAAACTGGGCGTCGCGGTCACGCGGCCAGTCGTCGCGCCGCCAGCGTCCTAGCTGGAAATACCAGCGCGACGCGCCGCGCTGCAGGCGGGTGTTCAAATCCCGGCTGAAATCAAGCTGCTCCTCGCCGGGCAGGAGATCGAAGAAGACTTCGACAAAATCGAACAGCAAGAGGTTGGCCGCCACGCCATAGGGACCATGTTCAAATATCTGGCTGTCCGGGGCGGGGCCGCTGATCTCGAACAGCCAGGTGACGCCGGCCTCCGCCGCCTCGGCCAGGGCGGGCAGACGGGCCTGGAGATAGGCGTCCGCCATGCGTTTCTGGGCGCGCCGGGGCAGATCCTTGACCGTGCGCTGCTCGTTGGCGTTTTCGATGGCGCGCGGAACCTGGGCGCGCAGGGCGTGCTCTGCTTCGAGATGGCGCTGGGCCGCGTCGCCGGGCGGCAGCAACAGATCGCGCGCCTCTTCCGCCAGCGCGCGATAGTCATGCAGATGCAGATCGTCGTGGAACAAATCTCCGCATCCGATCCGCGCCTGATAGCGCTGGCTGAACAGTTCGGTGACGCTCATGACGGCCCGCTCCCGTCCAGAAGGGCCTTGCGGGTCAGGGAGAAGTTCGAGGCGATCCAGGCGTCTTCCAGCGCCTCCAGCCGGGCGCCCAGATCGGGGCCGGGCGCGGCGCCGGCGGCGATCAGATCGTGGCCGGTCACCGGAAAGCGCGGGCGGGTCCATTGCGCAGCATGGGCGAGGGCGGGCGAGGCGTCCTCTCCCGAGCGCGCTTCATCAAGGCGCAAACGGTCAGCGACGGCCTGCGGACCCAGCACGTAAAGCGCGCGGCCGAGATCACGCTGCGCCATGCCGGCCCGCACCGCGCCTGCGCGTACAGGCGCCGGTCCGCTCATGGCGGCCAGCCGGGCGGTTTCTGCCCGCGAGGCTTTCATGCGTGCGCAAATGCCAGCCACGGCGTCCCCATCCTGCCCGGCCAGTGCGGCGAGGCGCAATAGCGCGTCGGCGGGCCGGACCTTCCCTCGGTCAGCGTTAATTAAGCTTAAGAAAAGCTTGAAGTCGAGAGTTCCGGGCCAGAAGACCTCCAGAACGTGGCCATTGTGCATCGCCTCAACCACGGGGCCGGGATCGGGCGCGGCGAGCAGTTTCTTGAGCTCTTTCCAGACCCGTTCGGCCGACAGGCGGCTCAGCGTGCGGGCCTGTGCTTCACAGGCCCGCCGCCCGTCCGGGTCCAGCGTTCCGCCCATCCAGGCGCCGAAGCGGTAGAAGCGCAGAATGCGCAAATGGTCCTCGGCGATGCGCGCCAGAGGGTCGCCGATGAAGATCACTTGCCCCGCGTGGGCGTGGGCGACGCCCCCGAACGGATCGAACAGGGTCCCGTCGCGCCGCGCATAGACCGCGTTCATTGTGAAGTCGCGCCGGGCGGCGTCTTCGGCCCAATCCTCTGTGTAGGCGATGACGGCCCGGCGCCCGTCTGTCTCCACATCCCGGCGCAGGCTGGTGACTTCGATGGGTTGGCCGTCGACGATGGCGGTGACTGTGCCGTGATCGATGCCGGTGGGTTCAGCGCGGATCCCGGCTGCGTCCAGCGCCTGCAGCGTGGCCTGGGGCCGCAGCACGGTGGCCACATCGATATCGCTGACAGGCTCGCCGCGCAGCGCGCCGCGCACGCATCCGCCAACAAAGCGCGCCCGGTCACTGGCGCCGGGGCTCAGCGCATCCATCACCGCACGCGCCGCCGGCGCGGTAAGCCAGGGGTGGTCATCCGGGTTGAGCCAAACCTCCCCCATGGCCCGCCTCATCTCTCAGGAGACGGAGAGGGTTCGGGCTCCGGCTCCGGCTCGGTTTCCCGCTCCCGGTCCCGCTCCGGGGTCGGCTCGCGGGCAGGCTCGCGCGG
>JAIUMW010000166.1 GCA_022565365.1 Oceanicaulis sp. | reverse complement strand
TTCGCGCGTATCGGCATCATCAATGCTGACAATGCGCGATCCCTCGATCAGCACCGACACGGGCTCCGTCAGGCCCAGCGCATCGGGATCGAACACGCGCACATCGGTGATGCGCACCGGCGTCTCATAGCGCCGCGCCACCCGCTCCTGGATCGCGCCATAGCGCTCGGCCTCATAGTCACTGGCCCGCGCGCGCAGGCGTTCATCCTCGCCCTCAAACCCTTGCGCGATCACGGCGAAGCGCGGCGAGACGCTGGCGAAGAACTGGTCCCCGTCCATGATCACCCAGGACGGGTTGAGGCTGGTCCCGGACAAGGCCCAGACCTGCACCTCGCGCGCTGCGCCCTGCCCGTCGGCGACGCTCTGCGTCTCCACCGGGTCCAGGCGCAGCGACCCGCCCGGCAAGGCCGGCAGGCGGCGGTCCGGCGCCGCCATCAGCGCGCGCGCCGCCAGGCCCAGCGCATAGGGGCTGGCGTTTTGCGGCACGTAGAGGGCGGGGCCGTCCGGCGCCGCCTGTCCCTCGCCGGTGGAGTCGCGCCAGCGCGCGCCGTCCCCGTCACGATGGAACATCTCGTCCACCTGATTGCCGAACGTGGTCGCGCCCTCAATCGTCCAGTGGACG
This sequence comes from Oceanicaulis sp., assembly GCA_022565365.1. Classification (GTDB taxonomy): domain Bacteria; phylum Pseudomonadota; class Alphaproteobacteria; order Caulobacterales; family Maricaulaceae; genus Oceanicaulis. Next base: position 6,218 of record JAIUMW010000166.1, on the reverse strand, counting down.
GGATGGCCCGCGCCGTCGAGGCGGATGTCTTCAAGATAAGTCGGCCCGCGCCCGTTATTGCGGAATTCATAGCCGATGGCGTAACCGCCCTCGCCGCGCCACACCTCCACCGCGCCGATGGGCGTGCCGCTGGTCAGCACGGTGAAGACTGCATCGGCAGGCTCGCTCTGACCCCAGCGCGGCGCGTCCGGCGCAGCCGCATCACCGCCCGCGCCCTCGCCACACGCCGTCAGCGCCAGAGGCGCCGCCAGAACCGCCGCCCACATCCACTTGCCCATCACATAACCCTCCGCCGAATATCTGTTCGGCCAAAGGGTTAGCATGCGAGGCGCGGCCCTGTCTGCGCGTTATAGAATAACGGGGGTTGGGGCGCTTGCCCACACTGCCTTCCCGGCTGGGCCAGACGAAACTGATGCCGGCAATCCCGCCAGCGTCAAAGCCTCCTCTCCCCTCTTTGAGGGGAGAGGGCAGGGTGAGGGGTGTGCGGCGGCTCAGCGAAACGCGTCGAAGGCAAGTGGAACGGAGAGGTCGCCCCCCTCACCCTACCCTCTCCCCCACAAGTGGGGGAGAGGAGGCTTCCTCGCCACGCAAATTCGAAGAAAGCAGGAATGGAGCGTTAGCCCCCTACTTCCCGCCGCCCGCCGGCGTCACGCCGCGAATGGTCTCGCCCGGCGCGTCGAAACACACGCCGACGCGCGCCGTCCAGCTGGAGGGAAACCCGGCGCGGTCAAAGCGCAGCTCCACACTGCCCCAGTCACGGGTGGTCAGGCCCATCGGATCGGTCAGGGCGGCCGGGCAGACCCGCTCGCCGCTCTCGGAGGTCCAGAAGCCGTAATACTCCCCGCGCCCGCCCGACACATCGAGCGCCATGCCCGGCAGGAACAGGCGCAGCGCAGACGGCGCCACGCCGTCGCCATAGAGATTGAACACCGCCATATCGGCCAGCGTGGTCTCCCACTGCATCGGCCCGTACGGCGTGGACCACACCTCGTCCGCCATCACCGGAGCGGCCCCGGCGGCCAGAACGATCAGAGCGGCGCTAAAACGGGCTGTCATCCGGCGCATGGGAGGCCTCCACAAAACGCACGAAGCGTGCGCCCCGCAGCAGGCGCACAGAAGCCCGCGCCGGGCAATGGGGATGTGTGGGGGTGTGTGAGTGTGCGGGTGATTGCCGGGTCAGAGCCGCATGCCACGTATCCAATTCCGGGTTTAACATGTTCTCGTGTGACGATAGCTTGACAGCAATCGCGCGGCGGACTGTTGACAAATGTTCACAGTCCGCCCATTATTCTACGGAGCTCACCATGGCGCAGCGACCGCGGCATCCTGACAAGGAGATCGGGAGCGCCGTGCAGTATGCGCAAGGCAAGGGCTGGCGGTTTGTGAAGGGCGCCAATCATTGCTGGGGACGCCTGTATTGCGCCTTCGCCGACCGGGACCGCTGCCGCATTTCTGTCTGGAGCACGCCGCGCATCGCCGGGAACCACGCCATAGCCATCATCAGGTTCGTTGTCAAATGCCCGCACGATCCCGCCCCGCCCCAGGACGCAGCCCCGCCATGAAGGCTTATGAATTCGGCCTCATCGTCTCCGGCGTCGACCCGCACGCGGATGATTTCGAGGATCGCTTCTTCGAGGCGGGCTGTGATGACGCGACGCTGACGGTGCATCGCGGCGCCGTCATCGCCGCCTTCACCCGCGAGGCGGACAGCTTTGCCAGCGCCGTCACCTCCGCCTGCCGCGACGTGGAGACGGCCGGCGCCCGCATCGAGCGGCTGGAGCCCGACGTCTGGGTCAGCCAGTCGGAGATCGCGGCCCGCGCCAACCTCACCCGCTCAGCCATCTCCAACTATGCCAGCGGCGAGCGCGGGGCGGGCTTCCCCGCCCCGAAAGCGCGCGTCACCACCGCCAGCCCCCTGTGGGACTGGGCCGAAGTCTCCCGCTGGCTGCTGCACCAGGGCATGGTCAGCGAGGCCGTGGTGCAAGAAGCCGAATGGGTGAAGGGGTTTAATGCGGGGGTGGGTTCGGTGCGGGCTTGACTCTGCGCGACCCCGGCCTCCCCCGAGGGGGAGGGGGTATTGATAAATTTAAAAAAAATGCAAGGTCGACTCGACCGTGCACGCGTCACAACTACCGCACTTAATCCCTAGAGATGCAGCCAACCATCGATATGATGAGTCCCGAAAATCTCAGGCGTCCCCGAATCCACAGATGCGGAGCCGCGAATCGCTTAACATACGAATCATGCGTGTAAATAAATACGGGTAGAGATCGTCGTGCGTTTTTTTGAAAATGGTCCCAGCATTCCAAATGGATTGCTCCGCGCAAGCGATCAGGGTGAGCTCATATTTTTTTGTGGCGCTGGCGTGTCTATGCAATACGCTAATCTGCCTAGTTTTAATGAACTTCTAGAGAGTGTCTGTGAGCTTCTAAAAATTGATGAGAGCAGTGCTTGCTACAAGCAAATAGACAGTTACAGAAAATATAGAGACAATATTCAAATTAAAGATTATCTATCCGTTGATCGAATTTTTAATCACATAATAAAAGAATTTAGCAAAGGAGCGGTGCAGTCTGCAGTTGCGCAATCGCTCAAACCGAGCCAGCCAATTCCTGACGTAACTGCGCACAAGTCTTTGTTGAAGCTATCCCGCCAAACCGACGGCAAGGTACGGCTTATAACCACGAATTTCGATTTGCTGTTCGAGTCTGCATCTAAGCGCCTGCCGAGTGTCTGCCCAACAGTCTTGCCTGATGGCCGTCAGGTCGATGAAGAGTGGGGCATCGTTCACCTTCATGGCGCAGTGACGGCTGACTATCAGAGAGCCCGGAATGACACGCTGGTTCTCTCTAGTTCTGATTTTGGCGACGCCTACCTAGCCAAAGGATGGGCGCGCGAATTCGTCAACATGGCGTTCACGCATTATAAGTCCGTCTTTGTGGGTTACGCAGCCGATGACCCACCCATCCGTTATTTCTTGGAGGGGCTGAAAAGTTCCGGACTCCATTCGGAACGTCTCTTTGCGCTTCATGTCGCTGATGATGAAAACGGCGCCGAGGCGGTGAAGTGGGAGGACAAAGGTGTAACCCCCATTACATTCCCAACGCGTGAAGCGCTTTGGGAGACAGTGGAGGCTTGGAGCGTTCGAGCCCAAAATCCTGACGCTTGGCGTAAACGAATTTTACGTATGGCGGCTAAGGGTCCGCGAGAGCTGAAGCCTTTTGAGCGTGGACAGGTTGCCGAACTCGTCTCGACTGAGGCGGGTGCAATAGCCCTAGCCTCGCAGAAACCCAAAATACCCGGTGAATGGCTCTGTGTGTTCGACCGCAATGAGCGGTATGCTGAAGCTGAACCGACTTTCGATTCATCAAAGGCCCCAAAGCCGGCTCCTTTTGACCTTTACTGCCTCGACACCGATCCGGAGCCTGACAAGCTCGACAACCCCTATGCGACGGCAAAAATTCCAAAAGATGCTTGGCATGCTTTTGATATTACCTCTGAAGACAGCTCGACAACATCGCCATCAAACTTGGCGTCGGTAACCGAGTACAACCCAGATTTTGGCCTTCACTTGCGCCCGCGATTGCAAAGCCTGGGCCGGTGGATAAGTAATAACTTTGATGATCCAGCAACGGCATGGTGGGCTTTTCGCCAGCCATATGGGCTTCACTGGACGATCCGCCGAGAAATAAGGTGGAAACTAGACCGGCTCGCGGCGTCAAATAAATCTATGGCAATTAATAAAGCATGGTCAAAAATATTTTTCTATCACGACCGCTTGTCTTCTGCCAACGATAGAACGTTTGACGCATTTACTCACAGTGGCCGTGCGATAAACAGTAAATACTCTGTTTTCGAATTCATAAATTCATTCGCTCCGCAATTTGAGTATAATATATTCAAGCGAGGGTTTAATCCGACGGGAAAAAGTATCCGCACGTGGAATGAGATTGTTAGCCTCTCTTTAAAGTATAAAGAAAATATCTCTTCTGATGTAATTCCAGAAAACTATATGGGTTTTGCAACTGGTCTATTTCGAAAAAATCTTGAAGAAGCTGAAATGCTTGAGCGCGAGATCTCGACAAGTGGCAGGCTTTACATTGAAACTCTAACACCCGTCGAGATTCAGGGAGACTTCGGGACCTCGGATTATGGCTTATCTGGTTATGTCAGGAGTTACCTTAAATTTTTCGAAAAATTAAAGATTATTTCGGCCGACGCGGCTCGAAAAGAGATGGCAGAGTGGCCAGCCGGATCAGAAATTTTCGACCGGCTTAGATTTTGGGCTGGAAAGCAACCTGAACTGGTTTATGATAATGCAGTACTACCGTTAATAAGTGCCATTACCCGCGAAACCTTTTGGGGTTACCGCTCTCAGCGTGATCTTTTGTTGTGCCTCGAAACGCGCTGGCAGGAGATGCCCGAGGATCATCGCAATCAGATTTGTTCGATCATACTCGCAGGCCCACCACGATGGCAGCGGGAGACGAAGAAGGATCATAAAGAAAGAGCAGCATACTCCAAGGCTATACTGTTGCGCTGGCTTGAACTGCGCGGGTGCTTGCTGCCCTCCACGATTGAGGGGCGGTTGGCGCGTCTGATCGAAGCAATCCCAGGATGGAATGACGACCACGCTCGAAGGGCTGCCGAAGGCAACGAGGGGCGGGGTGGGTTTGTTTCTGTCGATCCTGACCCCAATCCAATCGCTGGGGAGCCTCTCAAGAAGCTAATTCAAATTGCCGCTCGGTTGAAAGATGAACGTTGGGGTGACCTTGTAGAGCAGCGGCCATTTTCAGGATTGAGCCTATCCCAGCCTGCTAGGGCTTTAGGGGCCATTCGTTTGGAGGAGGACTTCAAACTAAAGTGCTGGGCGTGGTCTCAGTTCCTGTTTGCTGAAAGGAATAAAGATCAGCCACCAATCTCACCGAGACTCAGAGATTTTATTGCCAGGCGTTTAGTCGCCGAGGAATTGAACGTTCTCGCCGAGATATTGGATGCCGCTGCAAGATGGCTCCGGTCAGAAGGCAAACAGTTGGAAGCAGCAAACGGTGAGCTGTTCGAAGCGATATGGTGCCGTCTCGTCTCCGCTCTGGGAGCGACAGAGAAGGCCTCCCACTCAGCGATAGTGCATTCCACAAGGCGGTCTAGGGACTGGGTAACGGAAGCGATTAATTCGTCGGCCGGTATACTGGCAGAACTACTTGTAGAGCTACCCGGATTCGCGAAACTGAATGCCGATGACGGTTTGCCAGAAGACTGGAAGCGCCGCTACGAATTGCTCCTAGCTACTCCTGATCCTGCCAGACACTATGCACTCGTCATTTTGGCTCATCAGTTGAACTATATCTATTATCTCTACCAGGCATGGGCAACAAAGCACGTCCTCAAACATCTAGACGAGGCGACGGACGCCGACGCTATCTGGGCAGGATACCTGTGGGCTGCGAGGACGCCCCAAATACCTCTGTACCAACTCCTCAAGCCACGACTGCTTGAAATCGCACAGGGGCTCTCGAACGAGAACCGCCAATCGGAGATAATAGCCGGTATCTTGTTGGTCGGCTGGCGTCACGGAGATGGGAAGAAGGAAGAGCTTGTTTCCTCTTCCGAGCTTCGAGCGGTTTTAATTGGCGGAAAAGAAGAGTTTCGGCGTGACACAATAAGGACCCTCGAGCGGTGGAGCCTTGGCGATAGTGAGGATAGCTGGAGGCCTATAATTCCTAAGTTTTTCGAAGGTGTCTGGCCATCTCAAACGCACTTAAAGAACTCAAGAATTTCGTCAGATATGTTCAATATGGCCATCTCGTGCGTCGATAATTTTGAGCAAGTTGTTGATTCTATTTCTCGCTACCTTGTTAAGGTTGATGATCAGGGGCTTTTTCTCGCTGGATTGCGTAAAGATGAACCCATTTCGATCATATTAGAAAAGTTTCCTAAAAAGATGTTGGAATTGCTCGATCTTGTCCTTTCGGATGATCAGGAGCGTTGGCCGTATGGGGCGAAAAATCTAGTTCGAGAAATTGATCGTCGTCATCCTGAGTTCCGCAAATCTCCTCAACTGATCCGAGTTATTCGGTTGGCGCTTCAGGATTAGGTTCTGTACCCATAAACGGGATTCCCAAATCAGCTGGGTCGTGATTCAAGCTCCTTGAAGGGAGTTTGATCATGGCCCGATTTGATTTGAGCGATGCGGAGTGGTCGATCATCGCGCCTCTTCT
>JAIUMW010000165.1 GCA_022565365.1 Oceanicaulis sp. | reverse complement strand
TCCCCCACGCGCGCACCGATCTGGTGGACCGGGTGTGCGGCGTGTTTGCGCGCCTCAAGCAGGGCGTGGATTTCGACGCCGTGGATGGTCAGGCGGCCGATCTGGTGTTCCTGTTGCTGGCGCCCGAAGACGCCGGGGCTGAACACCTCAAGGCGCTAGCCCAGATCTCCCGCCTGTTCCGCCGCGAGGACGTCCGCCGGGCCGTGCGCGCCGCGCCGGACGCCGACGCCATCGCCACCATTATCTCCGGCAGCGTGCGCTCGAACGCTGCATAAGCGGGCGCGCCTGATAAAGCGCCGCCACACAGATGCCGCCTGAGCCGGGCTCAGTCGCGCGTCAGCCTCTCACTCTCATGACAGTCGGCTCAGTCGCGGTCGGCGTCCGCCACCTCGGGCGCGGGCTCCGGCGCGTCATAGGGCTTGTCCGCCGGCGCGCGGAAGCGGTCTTCATCGAGCTCGCCTTCCCACTTGGCCACCGCCGTGGCGACCATGGAGTCGCCGGTGACGTTGAGCGCTGTGCGCGCCATGTCCATGATCCGGTCCACCGGCAGGATGAAGCCGACGATGATGGCGATCTGCTCGGGCGGCACGTCAAACGTGCCCAGCACAATGGCCAGCAGGAACAGGCCGGCGCTGGGAATGCCCGCCGCGCCGATGGAGGCCAGCGCCGCCGTCACCGCGATCAGGGCGTACTGGGTGAAGGTCAGGTCATAGCCAAAGGCCTGGGCGGTGAACAGCGCCAGAATCCCCAGATAAATGCCCGTGCCGTCCATATTGATGGTGGCGCCCAGCGGCAGCACCGAGCCGGCCACAGACCGCTTCACGCCCAGATTATCGGTCACATTGGCGATGGTGACCGGCAGGGTGCCCGCGCTGGACGCGGTGGAATAGGCCACCGCCTGGGCGTCGATAATGCCGCGCGCAAAACTCAGGACCGGCAGGTTCAGGACAAAACGGATGAACCCGCCATAGACGATTACTGCGTGAGCCAGCAGCGCCAGATAGACCGTGACGATCAGCACAGCCACCGAGGCCAGCGCCTCCACCCCTTGCGTCGAGACGGTATAGGCGACCAGCGCAAACACGCCGAACGGCGCCACTTCCATCACGATATGAGTGATTTTCAGCACCACATCGGCGGCCGAGCTGAACAGATCGCCCACCGGCTTGCCCGCCCGGCCCGCCATGATGATGCCAATGCCCAGAAGGATCGCAAAGAAGATCACCGCCAGCACATCGGTGTCGGCCATGGCCGCCACAGGATTGGTGGGGACGATGGCGATCAGGCGCTCGATAATGCCGGGCGCATCGGTGTCGACGGGAATGGGTTCAGCGCCGCCCAGATTGACCCCGGCGCCCGGCTGGAAGGCCAGGCCGAAGCCAATGCCGATCCACACCGCGAAGAAAGTGGTGGCCAGATACAGCGCCACCGCCTTGCCGCCGATGGAGCCGAGCTTCTTGGGATCGCCCAGGCTGACCACCCCGGCCACCAGCGTGGTCAGGATCAGCGGGATGATGAGCATCCGGATCAGGTTGAAGAACAGCTCGCCCACCGGGCGCACAAAGCTCTCAATCAGGGCGGCGGCCGCTTCCTGGCCCATCACCTGGGCCAGCACCAGCGCAAACACCACGCCCAGCGCGAGCGCCCCCAGCACGCGCATCCACAGCGCGGTCCCGAACCACCAATTCATGAGAGCCCCTTTTGACTGGCCGTCTGCCGTTCAACGCAATCCAGCCTAAGCCGCCCGCGCCCAAGGTCAACGCCGGGGCGCAAGGGGCCTGCGCGCGGTCAGGTCGCCTTGAGGATGGCGATGCGCACGATCAAAAGCGCCCAGATCACGCCGATGAGCAGCGCCCAGGGCGACAGGGCGAAGCCCGGATCAATCCGCGACAGGCCGATCAGGCCCGCCGCCATCAGGGCTTGCACCCACACCGTACGCCAGCTCAGATCGCGGTAATGCGTGCCCGCCTCGATAGTGCGGCGCGAAAACCACGTCCACGCACGCGCCGTCCGGCCCCTGTCTCGGGCGCGGCGGGCATGTTCGGACTGGTCCAGCGTGCGGGTCATTTGCTCACTATACGGACAAATGGCCCAGCTGTCAAAGCCTGTTCTCAAACGCTTTTCGCCCGCCCGCGGGGTGCGCGGACGGGCGAAACTGTCATAAATGTGATGGAGCGTGATCGATGAGATCAGGCAGCCACAGCCGCTTCCGCGCGCACAATCGCGCGGGCGGCGTTGACCACCGAGGCGATGCTCACGGCGGCCTGGATCTGTTCGGTGGGGAGGCCCGCCTTGCGCAATTCGTGCTCGTGGGCGTCGATGCACATGCCGCAGCCATTAATGGCCGAGACCGCCAGCGACCACAGCTCGAAATCCGCCTTGTCCACGCCCGGATTGGCGATGGCGTTCATCCGCAGGCGTGCGGGCAGGGTCTTGTAATCCTTGGCCGAGGACAGGTGGACGAAGCGGTAATACACGTTGTTCATGCCCATGATCGCCGCCGCCGCCTTGGCCGCCTGGGCGGCTTCGGGCGAGAGCTTGCTCTCAAATTCTTCGGTCAGGGCGCGCATCACCGACGGCTCGCCCACGGCATGGGCGCTGGCCAGGAAGCAGCCGAATTTCTTCTGTTCGTCCAGCACGGTTTCGCGCGCCAGCGAGGACAGGTTCAGCTTGATGTCCTTGGCGTAATCGGGAAGGGAGTCTTTCAGCGCGTCGAGGCTCATCGGGGCATTCCTGGGTTTTTCTTATGGGGGGAGGAGACGGAGAATAGAAAATTGCGGCCGGGCAGGGGGGCGCCTGTGCGGCCGCTGGCGGGCGGCCGCCGTAGGCCGCCAGCGTGTCGCCGCCAACCTGGCGGTTGCACGGGCACAGATCGTCGGTCTGCAGCGCGTCGAGGACACGCAGCGTGTCTTCCGGATTGCGGCCGACATTGAGGTTGTTGGCGTAGACGTGCTGAATCTCGCCATGGGGATCCACGATATAGGTGTAGCGATAGGCCACGCCTTCAGGCGAACGCACGCCCAGCGCATCCACCAGCGAGCCGGTGGGATCGGCGAACTGCCACTGATCGAGCGAGCGCAGATCGGCATGTTCACGGCGCCAGGCCAGCTTGCAGAACTCGTTGTCGGTCGAACCGGTCATCACCACCGCGTCGCGATCGGCGAACTCGCCGTTCAGCTGGGCGAAAGCCACGATCTCGGTCGGGCACACGAAGGTGAAGTCCTTCGGGTAGAACACGATCACTTTCCACTTGCCGGGAAAGCTGTCCTGGTTGATCGGCTCGAACGCTGACTCGCCGTTTTCCTCGTGAGCGTTGAATTTCGGCTTTACGCCGGTGACTTCGAATTGCGGCAGCTTGTCGCCAATACCGAGCATGCGTGTCTCCTGTGAAATTTTGAACCTGCAAAAAAACCGGCGCGGCGGGGCCGCACCAGCTGGACTGCGCTGCGCTGCAACTCATTCTGCCGCAGCGCAGCATCAGGCTCTGCATATGGGAAAGCGGGGTGATAAATCCAATGGATTGTAACACTGACCGCCATAGCCTATCTCAATACCCATGAGCACACTCCTCCCGACCCTGCGCCAGCTGCGCTTTCTGGTCGCGCTGGCCGATCACGGCACGTTTTCGCGCGCGGCTGAAATCAGCCATGTCACCCAGCCCAGCCTGTCGGCCGCCATCAAGGAGCTGGAGGCGATACTCGGCGCCACCCTGGTGGAGCGCAGCGCAAGGGGCGCCGCCCTGACCCCGGCGGGCGAAACCGCTGTGGCGCGCGCCCGCGTCGTGCTCACCGAAGCCGAAGACCTGGTCCATGCCGCCCGCGCCGCCGGCCAGCCGCTCAGCGGACCGTTCCGGCTGGGCGTCATCCCCACCATCGCGCCCTTCCTGCTGCCACGCACCCTGCCCGATCTGCGCACGCGCTTTCCGGCGCTGGAGCTGTTCCTGCGCGAGGATCTGACCCACCGGCTGGTGGATGCGCTCAAGGACCGGCGCCTGGATGCAGCGGTCATCGCCCTGCCCTATGAGGCCGAGGGGCTGGAGACACAGGTGCTGATGGCCGACGAGTTCCTGTTCGCCGCGCCGCCCGATCATCCGCTGTCGCAGGTCGACAAACTCACCACCAGCATGCTGACGGACGTGCAGCTCCTTTTGCTGGAAGACGGTCACTGCCTGCGCGATCACGCCCTGACCGTGTGCGCCGCCAACCCTGAACGGCGCGGCGCCGGCCGGTCGGACTTCGCCGCCACCAGCCTGCACACCCTTATCCAGATGGTGCGCAGCGGGCTGGGCGCGACGCTCCTGCCGCGCATGGCGGTGGATGCGGGGCTGGCCGACCAGATGGACTTGACCATCCGCCCCTTCGATCCGCCGGTGGTGGGCCGCGAGATCGGCCTGGTCTGGCGCACGGGCTCGGCCCGCGCCGACGAGACCCGCACCCTGGCCGACGCCATCCGTCAGGAGCTGGCGGCGCCGTCGGGGCGAGGCCTCACAGCGCCCCCGTCTGGACAAGCCGCCGCACACGCGCGACCGTCCGCCTGACCACCCTCAACCCTGCCGCAGCAAGGAGTTCACGCCATGGTCCGCCGTCTGGTTGTCGTTACGGGCGCTTCGTCTGGTATTGGCGCCGCGTTTGCGCGCGAGTTCGCCAGCCATGGCTGGGATCTGGCCGTGGTGGCGCGGCGCGAGGACAAGCTCAAGGCGCTGGCTGACGAGATGAAGACCAAGCACGGCGTGGACACGCTGGTGATCGCCACCGATCTCGCCGACCCCGCCGCGCCCCAGGCCATCGTCGACGCCGTGGCCAAGGCCGGACGCCAGATCGATGGCCTCGTCAACAATGCCGGCGCCGGCCAGCCCGGCCATTTCTGCGACACCAGCTGGGACGATCAGGCGCGCTTTCTGGAGCTGATGGTGACGAGCTATCTGAAACTCATGCACCTCATCGCGCCGGGCATGGCGCAGCGGGGTTTCGGGCGCATCATCAATATCTCCTCGGTCTCCGCCCTGGTGCCCACCGCCAAGGCCCATACCCGTTATTCGGGCACGATGTATCCCGGCATCAAATCCCTGCTGATCAAGGCGTCCGAGGCGCTGGGCGCGGAGCTCAAAGACAAGGGCGTCCACGTCACAGCCGTGGCGCCGGGCTATACCTGGTCGGAGTTTCACGACGTCAACGGCGCGCGCGAGACCGTGTCCAACGTGCCGGACTACTGGATGCTGAAAGCCGAGGATGTGGCGGCTGCCGGCTATGACGCGGTGGAGCGCGGCGTGCCGCTGCGCGTGCCCGGCGCCTTCTACAAATTCATGACCGGCCTGGCCCGCATCCTGCCCGACCCGCTGGCGCGCGCCCTGATGGCCCGTCAGGAAAAGACGATGGAGGGCAAGTAGGGCCTCAGCCCCGCTTCACAAACCAGAAGCGCGCCGCGCCGCTGTCTTGTGTGTCCAGCACATCCCACCCCGAAAGGTCGGGCGTCTCGTCCGCGCCGGTTTCCAGCACCGCCAGCGCGCCCCCGGCCAGCCAGCCGCCCGCGTGCAGCTTGCCCAGCGCCCGCTCGCCCAGACCCTTGCCATAGGGCGGGTCGAGCAGGGCTAGCGCAAAGGGCGGGCCGAGCTTGTCCGGCTTGGGGCCAAGGGCCACCGCATCGCCCTTGTGCAGCTTGGTGACGCCAAAGGCCTGGAAGGCTTCCACATTGGTGCGGATGGCGCCGCGTGCGCCGGGATCGGTCTCCACGAACAGGACAAACCCCGCCCCGCGCGACAGCGCCTCGCACCCCAGCGCGCCAGAGCCGGCGAACACATCAATCACCCGCGCGCCGGTGATGTCGGGCGCGAAGGGGGCGTGGATCAGCTTGTTGAACAGAGCCTCGCGCGCCCGGTCAGAGGTCGGGCGCGTGGTCATGCCGCGCGGCGCGGCCAGTGGGCGGCCCTTATGGACGCCGGCGACGATCCGCATGGGACGGCCCCTTCGGTTCGCGCCGCTGCGCCCGGCCCGGTCCGCGCACGCCCTCTTCCGGCGCGCGCGGCGCGGTTTCGCCGGCTTTCAGCGGATGGCCGTCCGGTCCCAGCCTGTAGAGCTTGCCCATCTGCTCGCGCAGCACGCTCAGGCGCACTTCCTCCACCTTGCCGCGCTCCAGCGAGCCCAGCTGGAACGGGCCGTAGGCGGTGCGCAGGAGCCGGTTCACGGTGAGGCCCACATGGGAGAGGACTTTGCGCACCTCGCGGTTCTTTCCCTCTTTCAGGCCCACGGTCAGCCAGATATTGGAGCCGGTATTGCGGTCCACCGCCACTTCCACGGGGCCATAGCTGATCCCCTCCACCGTGACGCCGCCGGCCAGGCGCGCCAGCGCGGAATCATCCACATCGCCGAACGCGCGCACGCGGTATCGCCGCGTCCAGGCGGTGGCGGGCAGTTCCAGCACCCGCGCCAGCTCGCCATCATTGGTCAGCAGCATCAGGCCTTCGGAATTGAGATCAAGCCGGCCCACCGAGATCACCCGGCCCAGCTCCTTGGGCAGGGCGGCGAACACGGTGTCACGCCCCTGGGGCTCGGCATGGGTGGTCACCAGGCCCGCCGGCTTGTGATAGCGCCACAGGCGCGTGGGCGGGCGCGGGCCCGTCAGCTTGCCGTCCACGGTGATGATGTCGTCGGGCGTGACCTTGAACGCGGGCGTGTCGAGCACCTTGCCATTGACCGCCACCCGGCCCGCCGCGATCAGCCGCTCCACCTCGCGCCGCGAGGCCACGCCGGCATGGGCCAGCGCCTTGGCGATGCGCTCGCCGGGGACGGAAGCGTCGTCGTCTGTCTCGGTCAAGGCTTTACTGGCCTCCGGGCCAAGGCTATGGCGCATCCATGAGCGATGCGCACGATCACGCGTTTATGGGGCTGGCGCTGGCCCGGGCGCAAGCCGCGGCTGCGGCGGGCGAGACGCCGGTGGGCGCCGTGATCGTCGATCCGGCCACGGGACATGTCATCGCGCAGG
>JAIUMW010000164.1 GCA_022565365.1 Oceanicaulis sp. | reverse complement strand
GTTATCGGGCTCGTCTATCTGGCGATGGGTATGGCGGAACTGTTGGGAGCAGGATGATGGAGCTGAACCCGGCGGTCCTGCAAAACGACCATGTGCGCCTGGAGCCCTTGCGCGAATCCCATCGCGAGGCGCTGCGCGGCCCGGCCGATGACCCCGATGTCTGGGCCTTCATGACGCAGCGCGGCGACGGGGCGCACTTCGACGCCTGGTTTGACAAAATGCTGGCCGCCAGCGCGGGGCCGGCGCAGATCAGCCATGCGGTGTTCGATGCGGCGTCGGGCGTTTGTGTGGGCCATAGCGGATTTCTGGAGATCAGCGCGCCCCATGCCCGCGTGGAAATCGGCTGGACCTGGTATGCGGCGCACGCGCGCGGCGGTCTGGTGAACCCCGCCTGCAAGCAGCTTTTGCTGGCGCGCGCCTTCGATTGCGGGGCGCAGCGTGTGGAGCTCAAGACCCATCACATGAACCAGCGCAGTCAGCGCGCCATCACCCGCCTCGGCGCGGTGCGCGAGGGCGTGCTGCGCAGCCATTACGCCACCTGGACCGGCCAGCGCCGCGACACGGTGATCTTCTCCATCCTGCGCAGCGAATGGCCCGGCGTTCAGGCGTCGCTGGACGCCCGCCTCAGTCCGGGCTGAAGCCCGCCCGCTCCAGCGCCGCGACGACCGTCGGCAGGCGCGAGGCGGCGCGTTCGTGCACGCCCACAGGATCAGTCTTGAACAGATCGGCGCGCAGCCACGCTTCGGACGCGGCGGCGGCGGCGTCGACCCCGGCGAACTCGGCGATGCGCTTGACCTCGCCGCCCGGATCAGCAGCCAGCGCTTCATAAGAAACAGTCAGGATCCGGTCGGCGAACAATGTGCGCCAGCGTTCGCACAGCTGGTGGGTCTGGGTGGTCACCCGGGCGATGTCGTCCAGATGATAGGTCCAGTAGCGTCCCTTGCGGAAGCGCCGCTTGAAGATCGCCCAGGCCAGATCTTTGGGCTCGCGTGTCAAAATGATGAAGCGCGCCGCCGGCAGGGCCAGCCCCGCCGCGCCCACTGACATCTCGTTCAGGCTGGACGGATCGATGATGCGCGCGGCCTTGCCGGCGCGCTCCTCGGCATAGCGCAGATAGACCCGGCCCACTTCGGCGAGCGCGGACTGGTCGCCCGCCTCGCTCAGCGCATGCTCGATATCTTCGGGCCGTTGATCGCCAAGGGGAGAGGCCGCCATCCAGAACAGGCTGTTATAGCGCTCCAGACGCGCCACGCCCTCGCCGGCGGTCAGGGTCCGGGCGAGCCAGCTGGCGCCGGCGGCGGGCGGGGCCACGATGAAGACGGGGCGCGCGTCCAGCAGTCCGGCCTCGTCCTGACTGCGGGCGAAGCGCGGATCATACACCTTCATCAGATGGGCGATGGCCTGTTCATGGTTCTCTACGTCGAAAGGCGCGGTCTCGCGATAAAAGGCGGCGCCCTCGGTCACCCGGCGGGCGGACACGTCATATTCGCCCACATCCTCGTAGGCCTTGGCGATGGCGTAGGCGAGCACGCCGCGCTGCTCGGCCAGGGCGGTTTCAGGCAGGTTGAGCCGGGTCTGCTCCATATGGGCCAGCACGTCATCACCGGGGGTGAAGGTATGGGCCTGGGCCAGACCCTCATAGGCGATCTCATCTCCGCCGCTCAGCGCCACGGCCTGCCGGAAATGGGCTGCAGCCTCTGCGCTGCGACCCAGCTCCAGCAGAGCCCGCCCGGCGCGCCGGCGCAGGATCACATCCTCTGGGAAGCGCTTGATCTGGGTTTCAAAGACTTTCAGCGCATTGGCGTGGTCGCCCATGGCCGTATAGACGGCGGCCACCCACAGCCAGGCTTCCAGATGCTCGGGCGAGGCTTCGGCCAGCCGGCCCGCAGCCTGCAGCGCCGCAAAATCATCGCCGGCCTGAAGCAGGGCGCCGGCCACGCCCGCCCAGTCGGCGCCCAGCTGCACCTCGGTGGCCAGCATGGCGCGCGCGGCGCGCGACATTTCCAGAAGATTTTCGGCCTGAATGGCGGCCTGAAGGCGGGCGACAGGATCGGTCATGGCGGATGCAACCAGACTGGAGGAGCACAAATGCGGGGCGGGATAACGGGCGGGACGGGCGCGCAAACTAGCCGCGCCGAGCCGCGTGCGCCACCCTGCGTCGCCACAACCACTTGCAAGGGGCAGGCCGTTTAGGCCATGACCCGGTCACCACAACGGGAGTGCGTCCATGACTGAACCTGCCGAGCTTGCCCGCCAGCCCCGCGCCGTCGCCGCGCGCGCCTGGTTTGAATCCCTGCGCGACCAGATCTGCGCGGCCTTCGAGGCGCTGGAAGACGCGGCCGATCCGGCGCTTTATCCGGGCGAGCCGGGCCGGTTTTCGCTGACGCCCTGGCGGCGCGGCGACGGGGAGGAGGATCTCGGCGGCGGCGTCATGGGCATGATGCGCGGACGTCTGTTTGAAAAAGTCGGCGTGCACGTGTCGTCTGTGTACGGGCAGTTCTCGCCGCAATTCGCCGGCCAGGTGCGCGGCGCCGCGGAGGATCCGCGATTCGCCGCCACCGGCATCTCGCTGATCGCCCATATGCGCAATCCGCATGTGCCTGCGGTGCACATGAATACCCGCTTCATCTCCACCCAGCTCAGCTGGTTTGGCGGCGGCATGGACCTCAACCCGACCCAGGATTATCAGCGGCAGGATGATTTTGAGGACACGGTGCTGTTTCACGCTGCGGCCAAGGCGGCCTGCGACCGCGCCGGGGCGGATTACTATGAGCGCTACAAGGCCTGGTGCGAGGAGTATTTCTGGCTCAAGCACCGCGCCGAGCCGCGCGGCACGGGCGGAATATTTTATGACCATCTCGACACGGGTGATCATGACGCCGATTTCGCCTTCACACAGGATGTCGGCAAGGCGTTCCTGGAGGCCTATCCGGCCATTATCCGTACGCGCATGGCCACGCCCTGGACGCAGGCCGACCGGCGTGAGCAGCTGATCCGGCGCGGACGCTATGCCGAGTTCAACCTGCTCTATGACCGCGGCACGAAATTCGGGCTGGAAACCGGCGGCAATATCGAGAGCATCCTGTCCTCCATGCCGCCCGAAGCCATCTGGCCCTGACACGATACGGGCGCGCAATCCGCCGAAGCAAAAGAAAACACCCCGCTGTCGCCAGCGGGGTGTTTTTGTCATCGCTTGCAGCTGTGAGGCTTAAGCGGCTTTCTTGGTCAGGGTCTCGGTCAGCAGCTCCAGCGCCTTGTCCCGGTCCACCTTCTCCACGGCGGCGACTTCGCGCACCATGCGGTCGAGGGCCGACTCATAGAGCTGGCGTTCGGAATAGGACGGCTCAGGCTGGTCTTCCTGACGGTGCAGATCGCGCACCACCTCGGCGATGGAGATCAGATCGCCGGAATTGATCTTGGCTTCGTATTCCTGGGCGCGGCGGCTCCACATGGTGCGCTTGATGCGCGGCTTGCCTTTCAGCGTGCCGATCGCGTCTTTCAGCACCTGCTCGCTGGCCAGTGGCCGCATGCCCGAGCTGGTCGCTTTCGCGGTGGGCACGCGCAGGGTCATCTTGTCCTGCTCGAACGAGACCACATAGACCTCGATATCAAAGCCGGCGACGGTTTCTTTTTCCACGCCGGTGACCCGGCCCACACCGTGGGCGGGATAGACGATATAGTCGCCCTTTTTGAAGGACTTGTTATCGTTGGCGGTTTTCTTTGTCATGAAGGCTCCCGTGTCCTTTTCGGGCTGGCGTTCCCTGGATGCAGGACCTTGCCAGCCATGGTGACAGTCCCGACTTCAAACGCTATCTGGCGAACGGGCCTCCAGAGCCCGGCCAGGTCGAACTGAACATAAAGAAGCTGCGCGTTCGGACCGGCCATGGGGCCGACGGGCAGGGGTCTCCAAAACGGTCAGTTCAAGACAGACATCCTCAGGCCGCCAACTGGCGCGCTATCCGATATGTCAGAGAGATAACACAAAAATGGCCAAAACTCAACGTGCTGCGCGCGCGAAGGCGCGCCGCATACGGACATGAGTTAACCAAAGCTTAACCGGCCGGCCGGAGGCGCTATTCGCCTGTCCCGGGCTTTTCGGAGAAATATTTCTCGAGTTTTCCCGTCTCTGTTTCAAAATCCGCCGCATCGGGGGGCGCATCTTTCTTGACGGTGATGTTCGGCCAGGAAGCAGCATACTTGGAATTGATCGCCAGCCACTTGCCGTCCGAATCGTCTTCAGTGTCCGGCTTGATCGCCTCGACGGGGCACTCGGGTTCGCACACGCCGCAATCAATGCATTCGTCGGGATGGATGACGAGCATGTTCTCGCCCTCGTAGAAACAATCCACGGGGCAGACCTCGACACAGTCGGTGAATTTGCAACGGATGCAGGCGTCAGTGACGATGTAGGTCATCGAGGAAACGCTATACCTTTGATGAGCAAACCGGAGGCGGGCGTGAGGCGGGATTTGGCGTCCGCGCGCCGGTTTGTCAATCGCGCGGCTAATCCAGTGCTCAGCCCGCCGCGCTGGCGGACGCGTACAGGGCGCGCGCTTCGCTGGCCGGACCGCGCCGCTCGCCCAGCGCCACGACGATAATGCGCACCACCTCGCCGCCGCGTGTGAAGACCAGAATATCCCCGGCGCGCACCGGCGCGGCGGCGCGTGTCAGGCGCTGAACCTGACCGAAGCGCTCGATGCGCACATGGCCCGCGTTGATGGCGTCGGCGGCCAGCGCGCGTGATTTGAACAGGCGGGCGCGAAACAGCCAGACATCGCAGCGCTGGCTGGCGGTCTCAGGCTGGGGCGTCACGCGCGCTTGTCCTTTGCCACGCGGCGCGCACGGGGACGCCTCGGCTTTGCGGCGCGCGTTGGCGCCGGCTTGGTGGCCGGCGTCAGGCTCAGCGCCGCCAGGGCGGCGAAGGGCGTGTCGGCGGGCGGGGGCGCCTCGCGCGGCTCGCGGGTCTGTTCGCGGCGCGCCCGGCTGGCCCACAGCTCGGGGCTTTCGCTCTCGGCCTTGCGCACCCGGCGATAGCCCAGCGCCCGCAACACCCCGCACAGCGCCTCCTCGTCACAGCCCAGAAGGTTCATCATCTCTGGCGCAGGCGTGAAGCGGCGGGCCTTGTCGGTCTGACGCGCCTCGCGGATCAGGTCGGCCAGGCGCTCGAGCATGTCCAGGCGCACCGCCAGCGGCCCGCACAGCTGATACCCGGCGCAGGCATGGGCGGCGGCGTCGAGCGACGGGTCCGGCGCTGTGCTGGTGCGTCCCGGCGGCGGGCGGAAGGCCCGCGCCGCGTCGCCGGCATGGACCGCGTGCAGCAGCGCATTGAGACGCGCTGCGCGGGGTTTCAGGAGCGCCGGCAGGAACACGCCATGCTCGCCCAGCTGCACGCCGGCGGCGCGCAGCTGGCGGCGCTCCTGGGTGGACAGGGCGGCGATATCGGTGGCCAGCGCGCGGCGCGGCGCGGCGCCATGACCCTCCACCAGGCGGTAGGCGATGCCGCGCGCCAGACCGTCCAGCCCGCCTGTACGCGCGCCCACCGCGTCACGCAGGCTCAGAAGCGGTCCCAGAACGGCGCGCGCCTGATCGGCGGCGAACGCTTCCAGGCGCCGTTCGGCGCGTGCGCTGGCTTCAGCCGCGCCCAGCTCGCCCCCGATCAGCGTGGCGCCGGGCGAGAACGGGTCGGGACCGGGGGTCAGGCGCGCCACCGGCTCGCCCTGCCAGAGGACGCGGCCCTCCTCGTCGAGGTCCAGCGCCGCGTCTTCAGCGCGCGCCAGCTGGCCCAGGCGCCGGTTCACCTCCGGGCGCACGGCCTTGAGGGCCGCATTGGCCACCGCCCGGCGTGCCAGCGGACCGCCAGCGGCGTCAGCGCGGAAGCTCAGCCCGTCCAGGCGCCCGACGAAATGGCCCTCCACCGTCACCTCGCCCGAGCCGTCGAGCCCCGCCTGCAAGTCGATATTCTCGCGCAGGCCTTTCATCAGGGCGCTGGTGCGCCGGTCGATGCAGCGGGCGGTGAGCTGTTCGTGCAGGGCGTCGGACAGCGCATCCTCCACCTCGCGGGTGCGCGCCTGCCAGTAGGTCGGATTGCCCGTCCAGGAGGGCCGGTGGGCGGCATAGGACCAGGTACGAACCTGGGTCAGGCGCTGGGCCAGCGCGTCCACATCGCCCGCCGTTTTGGCCAGGCGCGAGATCTGGGCGTCGAGCCAGGCGTCGGGCAGGCGCGCATCGCCGTCAGACAGGTGCAGGAAGAGCGAGCGTACGAGGCGCGCGTGCTCATCCAGCGTGCTTTTGCGAAACTGCGGCGTGCCGCACACATCCCACAGTCGCGCGGTCCCGCCGCGCCGTGCTGCGCGCTCGCGCACATCCGGGTCCCGGGTGAGGATATCCAGTACGGCTTCGTCCACCGCCGCGCGCACCCGCTCCAGCGACGGATGGGGCGCCGGGGCGCCCAGAGAGACGCGCAAGGACTGAAGATCGGTCAGGTCCAGCGCGCTGTTGCGCCAGACCAGGCGTGTCACCGGCTCGAACTCATGGTTTTCCACCTGTTCGATCAGTTCAGGGTCCAGCGCGCGCGCCTCGCCGGTCTCGCCAAACGTGCCATCGGTGCGGAAGCGCCCGGCCCGCCCGGCGATCTGGCCAATCTCGTGGGCGTGCAGGCGCCGGCGCTTGCGGCCGTCAAACTTGGTGTAGCTGGCGAACGCGACATGGCCGACATCCATGTTCAGGCCCATGCCGATGGCGTCGGTGGCGATCAGGAAGTCCACCTCGCCTGACTGATAGAGCTCAACTTGCGCGTTGCGGGTGCGCGGCGACAGCGCCCCCATCACCACCGCCGCCCCGCCGCGCTGGCGGCGCACCAGCGCGGCCATGGCGTAGACATCTTCGGCGCTGAAGGCGACGACGGCGGAGCGCCGGGGCAGCTTGGTCAGCGTCTTGGTCCCGGCATAGCTCAGCGTTGAGAAGCGCTCGCGGGTCTCGATCACGGCTTCGGGGATCAGGCGGCGCACGATGGGG
>JAIUMW010000163.1 GCA_022565365.1 Oceanicaulis sp. | reverse complement strand
TCTCGGACCTGAACAATGTCGTGAGAGACCACAGCTAGAGCGTGTCCGGATTGATAGTCTCCGGGCCGTCCGCAGTGATCACCGGCCAGAAATAGCGCAGCTGGATCGCGCCCAGGGCGAGCAGGATCAGACCATCTAATGCCCTGAACCCGCCCATGACCGCCAGCCACGCGACCCAGCCCAGGGACATGGCCAGATAGGCGCCCAACCCTATCAGCACGGCGGTCTGTGTGCGCCGCGTCACGCCGCGCGTCATTACGGCGTCCGGGTTCGCCCGGGCGATGCGCCGCGCCAGCGCTGCGGTCAGGCGGCCATAGCTGTCGGCGTGCTGATGCAGATTGGGCATGCGCCAGTGGCGCGCCGGGAGTCTGAACACTACGCCCTGACGGGTCTCGATCCGGGCGCCGGCCAGCAGGCCCAGCTCCGGGTCGCCAACATGAAACCGGGTCACGTCATGCAGATCGATGGATTGTTCCGCGCCATGGTTGCCGCGCCGCCGCCAGAGCTGGCCGCTATCCAGCCAGACATGCAAGGTGCGCGCAATCGGCCACGGCCGCACGCTATGGGCCAGACGCGAATACTCGCGCGCCGGGCCGCGCTCGAGCGGCATGGAAAGGCGCCCCAGCGCGTTGTAGGCGTGGATCATGGCATGGCGGGCGGCCTCATTGCGCTCGCCGGCCATGACTTGAGCCAGGGCGGGGATCTGGTCTGCCGCGCCGCTGGCCTGCAGCGCCCTGGCCGCCGCTTCGCGGGTGCGTGGATGGGCGGCGGTGAGCCCGGCGGCGAGCGCCCCGCTCTCATCGGCTGAGAGATGGGCCAGCACACCGGACAGGTGAGTGGAGGCGGCGCGCGCATCATCGCGCGCTTCGTCATCGCCCGCTGGCGCGGCGTCATGAGCGGCGTGGATGCTGTCCAAGCGCTTCAGGATTAGGGCGATCTCGTCCGGGCCGCACAAATCAGCCGCCGCGGTCAGGCGGGCTGCATCCGCCGGCTGCGACGGATGCAGCCCGGCCCGCGCCGCGCGCAATATGGAGTCCAGCCTGTCCCCTGCCTGATCGCACTTGCGTCCCATGGCGTTGAGTTTAGGCGCGCATCGCGGCGCGTAAATGCCCGGTTCAGGGCGCCTCAAACCGGCGTCAGGCGCAGGGCGTGCAGGCGGCGATAGTCCTCCATCGCGGCGTCTGCGACCGCCTGCAGGCGCGTGGGCAGTTGGGGCAAATCGCCTTCCGGGCCGGCGAAGCCGGTGCTGGCGTGCACCGACGCGTACCAGTGGGCCGCCCACACCCCGTCTTCGGGCCGTCCGCCTTGGGGCCAGCTGAGCATGGCCGGGTCGAATGCGATGCCCAGGGCCGCGCACAGCGCCGACAGGGCGGCGCGCGGGTTTGCGCGGATATCGGCGCTGTCGATCACCAGGGCAGGCAGGCCGCGCGCGGTGACGGCGTCATACAGCGCGCTTTGATGGGGAAAGCCCAGATCATCCAGCGTCGGGTTTTCGTGGCGCGCATCAAAGCTTGCCGCCACGCGCGCGGGATGGCGGATCAGGAACACGTTGGCGCAGGCGCTGATCCAGTCCCGGTCAAAACCGTCCAGCATGTGGTGGCACATATGCTTTTGATAAAACAACGCCTTTCCGTCCGGGGCGGGGCCGGTGAGGCGCGCGATCACGGCGTCCGGGTCGGTCTCGCCCTCGGCGATCACGGCGTCGCGCATGGGATGATCCAGCCCGGTACGGGCGAGGTAGGCGGCGTAGAAGGGCTCGTCCACCACCGCGCAATCGGCCCGGGAGGCGAAAGAGTACATCAGCGCGGTGGAGAGATTGCGCGGTCCGGACCACATGGCGAGGCGCATGGCGTCAGGCTCCGACAAGTTGTTTGTAGAGCTCGCGAATTCGCTGCGTGACCGGGCCGGAGTCGCCGGTTCCGATCACCCGCCCGTCAATCATGCCCACCGGGGTCTGGGCGCCGAACGTGCCGGTCAGGAAGGCCTCGTCCGCGCCATAGCAATCGACCAGCGAGAAATTGCGCTTAAATACCGGGATGGCGTGCGCCCTGCATAGGTCGATCACCTTGCGCCGCGTGATGCCATTCATGCAGTAATCGCCGGTGGAGGTCCAAACCTCGCCCTTGCGCACAATGAAGAAATTGCAGGCGTTTGTGGTGTTCACAAACCCGTGCACGTCCAGCATCAGCGCCTCGTCTGCGCCCGCCTTCTCGGCGGCGATGCAGGCCAGAATGCAGTTCAGCTTGGAATGGGAGTTGAGCTTGGGGTCCTGCGTCATGGGCAGGCCGCGCATATGCGGCACCGTGGCCAGACGCACCGGGCGGGGCAGTTTGGGCCGCGAATGCTCCATGATGATGACAATCGTGGGCCCCTGACGGGACAAGGAGGGGTGCTGGAAGGGTCGTGTCTTGACCCCGCGCGTCACCATAAGGCGCGCGTGTGAGTCATGGACCATGCCATTGGCCGTACGCGTCTCCTCCAGCGCTGATTCCAGCGCCTCGCGGGTGCGCCCGATATCAAGATCAATGGCCCGCGCCGCCTCGAACAGACGGTCCAGATGCTCGTCCAGAAACGCCCAGCGCCCGTTATAGAGCCGCAAGCCCTCCCACACCCCGTCGCCCAGCATGAAGCCGCTGTCATAGACGCTGACCAGGGCTTCGACCCTCGGTTTGAGCGCGCCATTGACCCAGATCAGGATCTGCTCGTTGCGCGCATCCTCTTCGGCCTGGTGGGTGGTGACGGTCTGGGTCATGGGCGGCGCTCCGGGCAGAACAGGCGGCCAGCCTAATCAGCGCCGGGCCTGCAGGCCAAGCGGTCGCGCCATCCGGCCCCGGACGTTTTCCACAGGCAAGGGGGATGCATCATCGCGCGGGACGCGCTATATGCGCTGCACAAAACGGCCCTGACGCCAGAGAGGGGCGGGCCGTGCGCAAGGAGTAAACGCCATGCAGCTCACCATGATGAAAGCCAAGCTTCACCGCGCCGTGGTGACCCAGGCCGATCTGCATTACGAGGGGTCGATCTCCATTGACGCCGATCTGCTCGAGGCATCCGGGATCCTGCCGCACGAGCAGGTCGATGTGCTCAACATCAATAACGGCCTGCGTTTCACCACCTACGCCATCACCGCGCCGCGCGGCTCCAAGACGTTCGGGATCAATGGCGCGGCGGCGCGTCTCGCCCAGCCCGGCGACCGGATCATCGTGGTGGCCTATGCGGCCATGGACGCCGAGGCCGCCCGCGTTTATGAGCCCACCGTGGTGCTGCTGGACGAGCGCAATGATGTGGTCAATCCGCCCAAGGCGGCCTGACCACGGACCTGACAGCTTTTAAGCCGACAGGCGCTGTTCCAGCTTTTTCAGGAACGCCATGCACGAATCCAACTCACTGGCGATGATGAACTCGTCGGGCTGGTGGGCCTGGGCGATGGAGCCCGGCCCGCAGATGACGGTGGAGAACCCCGCCTCCTGAAACTGCCCGCCCTCGGTGCCATAGGCGACCACGCGCGGCGCGTTATCGCCGGTGATGGCGCGCGCCAGCGCTTCGGCCTCGCCCATCTCTTCAGGGCGCAAGGGCGGCACGTCGGACATGACGGTGACAGTGACGCGCGCTTCGGGCGCGGTGCGGCGCATCTCGGCCTCGACGGCGCGCGCCTGCTCCACCAGCCGGGCGCCCAGGCCCGGCCCGTCATCCCAGGGCGCCGGGCGCATCAGCGCTTCAAACCAGGCTTCGCGCGCCAGAATATTCACCGCCGAGCCGCCGCCCATGCGGCCAATGGTCAGCGTGCCATAGGGCGGATCAAACGGGCTGCCGGCGGGTGCGGCGGCTTTCAGGCGCGCGGCTTCTTCCGTCAGCCAGTGCATCAGGCCGGCGGCATGGGTGACGGCGCAGGCGCCGCTTTCCACCAGGCTTGAATGGGCTTCCTTGCCGGTCAGCTCGACGCGGACCGAGTACAGGCCCTTATGCCCGCTCACCACCTGCATCCCGGTGGGCTCGCCGACGATCACGCAGGACGGGCGCGGATGACTGGCGGCGATGCGCGCGATCATGGCGGGCGCGCCCAGGCACCCCACCTCTTCGTCATGGGACAGCGCGAAATGGATGGGGCGTTTCAGGCTTGCGCGCGCAAAGTCAGGCGCGGCGGCCAGCGCGCAGGCGATAAAGCCCTTCATGTCGCATGAGCCGCGCCCGTAGAGCTTGCCTTCTCGTTCGGTCAGCACCCAAGGGTCGGTGGACCAGTCCTGACCGTCCACCGGCACGACATCAGTATGGCCTGACAGGACCACGCCGCCATCCACATCCGGTCCGATTACGGCATGCAGATTGGCCTTGCTGCCGTCGGCGTTCGGCACGCGCTCGCAGCGCGCGCCGAGCCCGGACAGATATGCTTCCACATGGTCGATCAGAGCCAGGTTTGAGTGGCGCGACGTGGTGTCGAACGCCACCAGGTCTGTGAGCCAGTCGCGGGCGGCTCTAGTCATTGCCCGCGCCGCGTGCGGGCTGGTCAGGCAGGCGGATCAGTTCCAGCCGGAAGATCAGCGCCTGATTGGGACCGATCGGGCCGCCGCGCGTGCCGTCGCGGCCATAGGCGAGATTGGCGGGGATGAACAGAGTCCACGCCTCGCCGGTGCGCATCAGGGGCAGGGCCTCGACCCAGCCGGCCACGAGCCGGTCTGACGGGAACACCGCCGTCTGGCCGCGCGCGTAAGACGAATCAAACACCGTCCCGTCAATCAGCCGGCCTTCATAATGGACCTCCACCCGCTCGCCCGGACGCGCGATGGCCGCGCCGTCCTGTTCAGCCTGTTCGACGCGGAATTGCAGGCCCGAGGGCAGGGTGAAGACGCAAGGGTTGGCGGTGTTGGCCTCCAGGAAGGCCTCCGAGACCGCGGCGTTGTACTGGGCGGTGTTCTGATCAGATTCCCGCTCCGGAATGTCGAAGGGCGCGTCCTCGCCCGCGGACGTGCAGGCGCGCGCCTCGGCCAGAAGCGGCGACAGATCAGGCGCGGCGGCGGCCTCTTCCTGCTCTTCGATGAAGGCGGCCAGAATGTCGGCCACCTCGGCCTCTGTGCCGGCCAGCTCGCCCTGCGCCGACGTATCCGGCTCGGGCGCGGGTTCAGGCGCGGGCCGCTCGCCGCAAGCGGCCAGCAGGGTCAGGGCGAGGGCGGGCGTCAGGGCGCGGAGCATGGGGGTATCCTTGGGAAGGGGCCGGGACTGGCCAGCAATCTAGTGTGTTTTGCGCCGCTGTGGCGACGGGTTTTGCAGATCGCACCCATAACAAGGCCCCGGCGCGCAAACGCCGGGGCCCGGGGCGCAGGCAGCGCGCCCGATGATCACTCCAGACCGAGAATCTCGGTCAGGAACATGGTCTCGGCCTCGCGCTGGAAATCGCGATTGGACTGCTTGGCGAAGCCATGGCCCTCGTCCATCGCCACCAGATACCAGGGATCGCCCCCTGCCTCGCGCACGGCGGCCAGGATCTGCTCGGCCTCTGAAAGCGGCACGCGCGGATCATTGGCGCCCTGGATGATGAAGAGCGGGGCGGTGATGCGGTGGGCGTGATTGGCCGGCGAGATGCTTTCCAGGAAGGCGCGCACCTCCGGATCGCGTTCATCCCCGTATTCGGCCCGGCGCAAATCCTGACGGTAGCCGGCCGTGTTCTCCAGGAAGGTCACGAAGTTGGAGATGCCCACGATATTGATGCCGCCAGCCAGCTTGTCGGAATAGTGCATGAGGCTGGCCAGCACCATGTAGCCGCCATAGGAGCCGCCATAGACCACGATGCGGTCGGCGTCGAATTCCGGCTGGGCCGCGGCCCAGTCGATCAGCGCGCCGATATCACGCACCGAGTCTTCGCGCAGGAACACATTGTCCAGATTGACGTATTCATTCCCGTAGCCCGACGAGCCGCGCACGTTGGGCACCAGAACTGCGGCGCCCAGCTCATGGATCCAGTACTGGAAATTGGCGTTGAAGCCCGGACGCGCCTGGGCTTCCGGTCCGCCATGGATGGAGATGATCACCGGATGCGGGCCATCGCCTTCAGGGCGGTGAACGAAGACCGGCACTTCCAGCCCGTCAAAGCTGTCATAATGGACCAGTTCCGGCGCCTCGAAGCGCGAGGTGTCGAGCCCGCCGACTTCCGACTGTGTCCAACGGGTGAGATCGCCCGGGGCCAGCTCATAGCTCCAGGCGTCGCCCGGCGAGCTGGCGGAGACATGGGTGAAGCCGATGCGCGATCCGTCCGGGCTGAAGCTGACCCCGCCGATCAGCCCCACGGGCAGGTCGGGCGCCGGGCGCGCATTGCCGGTGGCCGCCTCGATGATGTGCAGCTGCGAAATCCCGTCGGCATTGATCGTATAGGCGATCAGGGCGCCGTCCGGGGACAAATCCATGGCCTGCACGTCCCAGTCATGCTCGGCGACCACGCGCTGCGAATTATCGGCCAGATTGATTTCCAGGATGCGCCGGAACTCCGACCCCTCGTCGCTGACGACGAACAGGCTGTCGCCGTCGGCCGAGAAGCTCACCGCGCCATAGGCCGCGGTCACGTCCGGATTGATCGGGGCCGCCTCGCCGCTGGCGATGTCCAGAAGCTGCAGCCGGGTTTCGTTGATCGAGATATAGCGCCCGATCACCATGCGCGTTCCGTCCGGCGAGATGTCGCGCGGCGTGATGGCGCCTTCGCCGGTGAACACCTCGCGCACAGAGCTGGGGGCAGCCGGGTCGGCGGTGAAGATCGTGTAATCAGGATTGTCCCAGGTGGTCGAGGCGAACGCGATGAACGACCCGTCGCGCGCCCAGGTGAAGCCCTGATTGCGGGTCTGATCGCGGGTGAACTGTGTGGAGCGGGCGGTCGCGGGATCGAACACGAAGCCCTGGAAGAATTCGTCCCCGCCGACGTCGCGGGTGAACACGAACTGGCCCGACCCGTCCGGGCGCACGCTGGCGCCGCTGGTGCGCTCGTCATAGAAGGTGACCTGGCGGCGCATGCCCATGGGCGCGGCCACATGGTGGATCTGATTGGTCTCGCCAAAGCGCG
>JAIUMW010000162.1 GCA_022565365.1 Oceanicaulis sp. | reverse complement strand
TGAACACAAGGCGTGCCCGGGCGCCCGCGATCTCGATCACGGTCTCGCCCCGTTGGGGATTGGTCATGGGGGATCCTTTTGTGGCAGCTTCAACCGGCAACGCGCGGCGCCATCACCCCCCCCCCCCCCCCCCGGCGCGGCGCGCCGGCCCCCCCTCCCCATCACGGGGAGGGAAAGATGAGCGCGCTTATTCCCCTCCCCCTCGTGGGGAGGGTGGCTGAGCGAAGCGAAGCCGGGTGGGGGCGCCGCCGTCAGGCGGCAGCTGAAAACTGAAAGCGCCCCCGCCTCAATCCACACTCACATCCAGCCCGGTCAGGCACTGGCGCAGCTGCGCGGCCTCGGTCACCGCAGACGGAATGCCCGCATAGCGCACGCTCCAGCCCTGGCCGGTGGCCGTCAGATCGCCCGGTGTGGCGAACTGGTCAGCGACGAACAGCATGGCTGACGCGGTCAGGCTGTTGCCCACATCGGTTTCGGGCGATTGCGGGGCCGGCTTGCGCAGGGATTCTTCCGCCCGGAAGCCGGAAGGGAAGACGAGCGTCAGGCTTGCCTGTTGCGGCACGGCGATGAAATCCGGCGCGTCCAGCCCGAACGATGAATGGGTCTCGAAAACCTGCAGCAAAATGGCCCGGCCGCCGGGCGCATTATAGACCATCGCACACACCGGTTCGCCATTGGGCAGGGTGATGGGCGCGGGCGAGGCCAGCCATTCGCCCGTGACCTTCTGGGCGCTGGCGCTGGCCGGAGCCAGGGTCAGCGCGGCTAGGGCTGCGCCCAGGGCGCAAACGGGTCGGGTCACGGCGCGTTTGGTTTTCATGGCTTTTTCCATCTTTGTTCTGAGGCAAGACCAGACTGACGCGCACCGGCCCGCCCGCCCATGCCCTGAACAGGGGGGTCAGGCGGGCGTGAAGCTCACCTCGCCCGCCGAGGCCAGCGAGAGGGCATAGGCCGCCTCGCCGTCATGACGCCCGGAATATTCCAGCGCCGTGACGAGGAACGGCCCCTCCAGCGTCCCGAAACCGGGGATGATCAGGCGCCAGTCGCGCCGCGTCTGCGCAAAGAATACCGCGCGCACCATCTCCTCGGCGGCGCTGTCGACGAACACGCCCGCCCCGCTCACCGCCGCCGAGCGTACGCCCGCGCCGTCCAAAAGCTCGCGCCAGCGCCCCGGGCTCTCGCCATGGGTGGCGTCAATGGCGCGCGCATTGAGCGAGACCGCGCGCGCCCGCAATCCCGCCACGGCGGTGAAGGCCTGCGGCGAGGCGCCGTCGCCAATCTTCAACAACATGTCCCGGCCCGGCTGAGCGGCCATGGCGCATCTCCTTTTGCGTATGAGACCAAAGAAAAAGCCGCCCGGTTGGGCGGCTTTGGGGGGAGGCCGGACTGAAACGCTCAGGCCGCCGGGCGGTAATTGGACGGGTCGTCCGCCTGGATCCGGATCGGCGCTTCAACCGCTGAGTAGACACTGCGTCGCGATAGTTCGTCGATGGTCACGCCATCGGCGCCGGCATGCTCCAGCGCCTTGCGGCGGATGACGATCTCGCTGGCGCGATCCACCGGGGTCTCGCCGCGCTCCCAGCGCCCGACGGTCTGGCCGTCACGGCCCACCAGCTCGGCCAGCTGCGCCTGGGACAGGCCCAGCTCGGTGCGCAGGAAGCGGATTTCCTTCGGGGTCAGCCCGCCTTCCTTGCGCGCCACCTCGATCATCAGCACACGGTGCAGCGCGTTGATGCGCTGGATCGTCACGACCTCATCGCCGGTGTCATCCACGCAAACAGGCAGGTCAATCAGGATCACATTGTCCAGACCGCACGCGTCGTACACATAGTCCACAGTGCGCGTCATCTCTCGTCTTTCCACATCACAGTCACAATTTTCACCGAGGGTCCGGGTCCGGGGATCACCACCACGCGGATATGCCGGCCATAGCTGTTCGGCGACAGGCCCTCGATTTTGTACTTCCACAGGTCAGGCCGGGTTGTCGCTTCAGGCTCCTCATAAACGAACCCGCTCCTGAGCACGTGGAGCACATCACCCATGATCAGGCCGCGCTCTGTCATGCGTTCCCTGGCGTGCAGGGTCAGCGACAAATCCAGTTTTGCATCTGCCGCCATGGCGTTCAGATGGCGCGAGGCATCCCCCGGATTCCACTTGCCAAGGCCCGCTTTCATGGGCCAAACATATATCACCATGATACATGATCACAAGTTACTATTCCGTCAAACGTCCGTGATGTGACGCACTGGACACAGAGGCGCCCCCCTACCCTTCCAGCATCGCCCGCACCCGCACCAGGCCCTGCACGGTGCGGCTGTCGCTGGTGGCGAAGCGGTCGGCGTAGACCACCTGGCACAGCACGCAGCGATACGGCGCGGCGAGATCCGGCGCGGCGTTGTGCAGCGCGGCGCGTATGGCCGACAGGGCGGCGGCGAGGCGCTCGGCGTCATCGCGCCTGGCATAGACATGCACGGTCAGCCGGTGATCGATGAGCTCGGCGCCCGTCCCGCCCGCCGGCGTGCTGACGCCCCGGCCAAGCGTGAGGAAGGGAAAGGCCGCGCCGCCCGGCGCGATGGCGTGGACCCGGCCGCCCAGCACTGCGCTCACGCCGGCATCGGCGATGAGGCGCGCCAGCACGGCCTCGGAAAAGGCGGTCTCCGCGCTCATAGCCGCACGCTGCGATAGGGGCGGATAAGATGGGCGACGCCCTCTGGCAGGCCCGCCTCGCCGCGCGCGGCGTCCGGCGCGTGGCGCCCGCCATAGCTGTCAGCCGTCAGGCGCAGCACCGCCTCGCGCAGGGGCGCGGGCACATCGTCCGGCGCCGGACCGAACCCGGCGGTGAAATCAATCTCGATCCCGCCTGCGCGCCGCCCCGGACGCGGCAGGGCGAAGGGCGCGGTGGCGATGATGCGGCCGGGATCGCCGGTCTCCACACGGTATTCATCCGGGCTCCACACGCTGGCCTGGCCATAGGCGTCATAGATGCGCACCGCCTCCACGTTGATGAGCGGCCCTGCGCCCGTACGCACCGCCTGGCCACAGGCCGACAAGCGCCGCTGCGGCCAGGCATCCAGAACCTCGCGCCAGCTGCGCGTGATCAGGGCGAGCCCGGTGAGCGCCTCGACGCGTTCGCGCGCGGCGGTGATGAGGGACGCGAGCAGCGCATCCTCGTCCCCATGGCCCACGCGCAGCCAGCCGCGCGCATCGCTCACGCTGACCGGCTCGGCGCCCGGCGGCGCCAGCTCCAAAAGCGCCATGGCGCATCCTTTCTGGTGATGGGAGATCACAAGACACGAGCGCTGCCTTCCCGGAATCCGCAAAGCGGATGTCCGGGACCCATCCACCTGACCTGCGAACCGCCTCAGCAGTTGAGACTGTTCGGGATGGGTCCCGGGTCTCGCTACGCTCGCCCGGGAAAGCAGGCTTCAGACGCCCCCCTACGCCTCCGCGAACCTGAGCAGCTTGATGGCGTTGAAGTCCTGGACGCCGCCGCCGACGCGGCGCGTGGTGTAGAACAGGACGTAGGGCTTGGCTGAATAGGGATCGCGCAGGATCTGCACGCCCTGGCGGTCGACGATCAGATAGCCGCGCTCGAAATCCCCGAACGCGATCGAGAAGGCGCCCGCGCCGATGTCCGGCATGTCCTCGGCCTCGGTGACGGGATAGCCCATCAGCGTGGCCGGCTGGCCGGCGGACAGGCCCGGCTGCCAGATGTAATTGCCTTCGGCATCCTTGAACTTGCGCACGGCGGAGACGCTCGCCTTGTTCATCACGAAGCGGGCGTTGGCGCGGTAGGCGGCGCCCGGCGCGTAGATCAGATCGATCAGCACATCCACCGGGTCGTCCGCCGGGAAGGCGCCCGCCGCGCCGGTGGCCACATAACCGATCTCGCCCCAGCTCTGATCGCCGAGCGGTTCCTTGGGATAGGACAGAAAGCCGCGCGGGCGGTTGGTTCCGTCGCCATTGACGAAGGCTGCGCCCTCGGCCTCGGCGAACACGTCGCGCACCTCGTCGGCCAGCCATTCATCCAGATTGACCATGGCGTCATCCAGGAGCGACGGCGTGGCGGCGGGCATGGCGTAGAGCTCGGCGGCGGGAAACTCGATCAGCGCCAGGGTGGAGGTGTCGGTTTCGGGCCGCGCGGCGGTTTCCGCTGCCCAGCCCGAGCTCGCGCCGCCCAGGCTCACCGGCTTCTTGAACACGCCCGCCCCGGTCTGGCGCACGCTGGCGATGGCGCGGATGGGGCTGGCTTCGCGCACCTTGGCGGTGATCAGCGCCTCGATCTCGGGCGGCGCGACATGGCCGCCATCGGCCGGCGATCCCGCGCTCAGCGCCTTGGCCTCGACGAGGCGTGCGCCATCGCCGGTGCGCAGGAAATGAGCGAACGCCGCCTTGGCCTCGCTGGGTGTCTCCCCGCTCAAGGACGGCCGCCCCGCCTCCAGCGCCAGACGGTCGAGCCGGCCTTGCGCGCGGTGCAGCGCGGTGTCGATACGGTTGATCTTCTCTTCCAGCAGCGGATCGGCGCTGCGCTTGATCTCGATCTCCTTCAGGCGCAAATCATTGGCCTGCTTGAAGCTTTCAAAGGCGGCCAGCAGCTCGTGCATGGCCGCGCGGGTCTTGCCGCCAGGGGCGGACATCTTGGTCTCCCGGATCATGGGGATCCTTTCATGTGTGAAGTTTATGGGGCAGTCGGTCAGGCCGCCGCGAACGCCGCGGTGACGGCAGGCGCGCCGAGCACGCTCAGGCGTGCGCCGGCCAGCATGGGGAAGGTGACGACGGATACCTCCCACAGATCGAGTTGCAAAAGCTCGCGCCCGCCCCCGGCCAGCGGCCGGAAATGGCGGGTCCGGAAGCCGATGGACAAACCGTCCACCGCGCCGTTGCGCACCAGCGCCAGGGCCGCCCGCCCGCGCGGGGCATCGCCCAGGATCCGCCCGCGCACATAGAGGCCCCGGGCGTCCTCGGTGATGACGTCCCACACGCCGATGGGCTCGCCGGAATCATGCTGGAACAGCATGCGCACGCCCGACGCCGCCCGGCGGGCAAGGCTCGCCGCAAACGCGCCGCGGCGCGCGATATCGCCGCCATGGTCCGCCTCATCAAACAGGCTGGCATAGCCGGCCATCTCGAGCATCCCGCCCGAGCCGTCCTGCGCTGGCATGCGCATCTCCTTTGTGTGTGAAGTTTTTGGGGGTGTGGAAAAGCTTCAGGCGCACCCGTCCTGTCTTCCCGGAATTTGCGCGAGCAAACACAGGGACCCATCCACCAGTATTTCCAGCCGCTTAGGCGCTTGATGATTCAGGGGATGGGTCCCGGCTCTCCCTTCGGTCGGCCGGGAAGACAGATGATTGGTTGAAAACTGGCAAAGCCGGGTGGGCTCCGCCATCACCCCACCCTGACCCTCCCCTCAAGGGGAGGGAAAAAGGTGGCCACACATGCGCTTCAAACTGCCTGATAAGGCACAAGCGAAGACACAGCCCTCCCTCCCCCGCGGGGGAGGGTCGGGGTGGGGGGAACGGACGGAAATTTCGTTCGCAACCCTTGCAGATGCGCCATCCCCCCTCCGTCAGCTTCGCTGACATTCGGCGTGTCGATCGATACCCCGTATCGATCTTTGACGCCTCATCCCCCGCAAGCGGGGGAGGACAGATGGGCCGCCCCCCCTCACCCGCCCTCATCCAGCTTGCGTTCAATCCGGGTGATCGCCGCGCGGGTGTAGAGGCTGTGCTCCTCCAGCCGGGCGAGGCGTTCGTTGACGCTGTCAGACGCCGCCGTGCGCGCTTCGAGCTGGCTGATGCGTTCGCGCACGCCGC
Source organism: Oceanicaulis sp. (assembly GCA_022565365.1). GTDB lineage: Bacteria > Pseudomonadota > Alphaproteobacteria > Caulobacterales > Maricaulaceae > Oceanicaulis. The sequence goes on along the minus strand of JAIUMW010000162.1, from coordinate 1,273 downwards.
CGGCCCACATCAGGGCGCTGGCGGTCTGCAGGGCCAACGCCACCGCCACGCCAAGGGTAATCGTGCGCTCAAACCGCCAGGTCTCGCGCGTCAGTCCGGGCGCCTTCATGCCTCCCTCCGTTCATCAAGGCCCAGCAGGGCGCGTTTCTCGTCATCTGAAAGAAAGCCCGCAGCGCTGATCTTGGACCAGCGCGCCGCCCGCTCCTCGGCCAGCGCCGGCAGGGCGGCCTCGTCAGCCTCGATCACGAACCCCTCGCCCAGCCAGGGCGCCAGCCAGGCGGTGAGCGCGCTGGCGGTCTTGCGCGCCAGCGGCAGCACGGTCTGGCGGTAGAAGGCGAGGTTCGCCTCGCGATAATTCGCATACGTATTATCACCCGGCAGACCCAGCAGCATGGGCGGCGCGCCAAACGCCAGCGCGATCTCGCGCGCGGCCTCGCGCCTCGCCTCGATGAAGTCCATCTCGGCGGGGGAATGGCCCATGGGTTTCCAGTCGAGCCCGCCTTCCAGCAGCAGCGGCCGCCCCGCATTGGCGGCGCCGGAATACAGCCCTTCGAGCTCGTCTTTCAGCCGGGCGTATTGGGTTTCGCTCAGGCGCCCGTCCCCGCCCTCGCGCCCCGTCACCACCAGCGCGCCGGACGGCCGCGCGGCGTTGTCCAGCAGCGCCTTGGCCCAGGTCCCGCCCGCATTGTGCACGTCCACCGCGCGCGCGGCGGCCTCCATGGGGGACTGGCCGTAATGATCGTCCAGCGGATTGAAGAGCTTCATGTGCAGGAGCGCGCTGCGCCCGCTGGCCCGGTCGCGGGCGAACACCCGCGCCTCCCCGCCCAGCCGGTATTCCCAGCCATCAGCCCAGCCCTTGGGCCCCGTCAGCACCCGCATCCGGTCCGGGCGCAGCGTGTAGACCGCGTGCGGCCCGTCCGCCCCGCCCGCCAGCTCCAGATAGCCGTCGCCCGCGACCTGCAGATGGCCATGAAAGGTTTCAAACAGCTCAGCGGAGCACTGATCGGGATTGGGCCGCGCCATGAGAGCGCGCACCGCCTGCGCCCCCGGTCCTTCGCCGCGCACCTCCATGGGACAGGACGCGGCGGCCTCGGCGATCAGGCGCACGCAGCGATGGGCGATGGCGTTGCGGGCATAGCCCTCGCGGGCGAACGCGCCATAGCTGCGCGCGCTCCACACCGCCCCCGGCCCCAGTGACACCGCCCCGCGCCCCCCGGGCGCCTTGGGGGCCAGGCCCCAATGGTGCGTGGACGTGGGGGAGTTTGCGGGTTGG
>JAIUMW010000161.1 GCA_022565365.1 Oceanicaulis sp. | reverse complement strand
CTGACACCTCCCCCGCAAGCGGGAGAGGAAAGATGCTGTCGCCCTGCGCTCCCCCTCGAAAGGATGCCCCATGACCAACCCGCAACGGGGCGAGGCCGTGATCGAGATCGCGGGCGCCCGGGCACGCCTTGTGTTCACCCTCGCGGCGCTGGCCGAGATCGAGGCGGTGCTGGGCGTGGACGGGCTGGAGGCGCTGGGGACCCGCATGCGGCGCTTGAGCGCGCGCGAGCTGACCGGCGTGCTGGCGGCGCTTCTGCGGGCGGGCGGGGCGGCGCAGCCGGAGCGCCTGGCCGGAGAGGCCGATCCCCGCGCGGCGGCGCAGGGCGTGGCGGCGTGCTTTCTGGCGAACCTCACATGAACCCGCGATGGCGCGCCTGGCTGCGGCTTGCGGTCCTGCGCTTCGGCCTGTCGCCGAATGATTTCTGGGCGCTGAGCCTCTCTGAGTGGCGCGCCCTGCTGGCCGGGCCGGGAGAGGGGGAGGGCGCGGCGCTGAACCGCGCCGGGCTGGAGCGCCTGCGCGCCGCCTTCCCCGAGGAAAAGGAGTGAGCCATGACGTCGTTAAGTGATCAGCGCGCCGAGGCCGCCGAAACGGCCGCCGCGCTGCACGAGGCGGGCGCGGCCGGCGAGGACGCCGCCGCGCGCATCGCCGAGGCGTTCGAGACCGCCGGGCGGTCGATTTCGTCGAGCCTTGAGGCCGCGGCGCGGGCGGGCGAGGTGTCGTTTGCGCGCATGAGCGAGGCGATTCTGCGCGATCTGGCGCGCCTCGCCGTGCGCGAGATCGTGGCGCCGCAGATGCAGGGGCTGGCCTCAGGCCTCGGGCGCGTGTTCGACCATGTGATCGGTCAGCGCGCCGAGGGCGGCCCGGTGCTGGCCGGCGCACCGTATCTGGTGGGCGAGCGGGGGCCGGAAGTGTTCACGCCCACGGCCTCCGGCCGGATCGAGCCTGTGTCCGCGCCGCCCGTCCAGATCATCATCCAGGCCGCGCCCGGCGGCGACATGGCCGATGCCGTGCGCCGGTCGGAGCGGCAGATCGCCGCCAGCGTGGCGCGCGCCGTGCTGGCGGGGAGGAGCGGATTGTGAGCGGGTTTCATGATGTGCGCTTTCCCCTGTCCATCGGGCTGCACGCCCGCGGCGGGCCGGAGCGGCGGACCGAGATAGTGACGCTGGCCAGCGGCGCCGAGGAGCGCAACTCCCCCTGGGCGGATTCGCGAAGACGCTGGGACGCTGCGCCCGGGGTGCGCACGCGTGATGATCTGGCCGCGCTGATCGCCTTCTTCGAAGCGCGGCGCGGACGCCTGCATGCGTTCAGGTTCACCGACCCTATGGATCATCTCTCCTGCCTGCCCTCGGGGGTTCCGTCCGCGCTGGATCAGCTGCTGGGCGAGGGCGACGGGGCGCGCACGGCGTTCGATCTTGTGAAGCGCTATGGCGCGGGCGAGACCGGCTGGCTGCGCCGGGTCCGTTTGCCGGTGGAGGGCAGCGTGCTGGCGGCGGTGGACGGAGAGGCGGCGGCGTTCAGCGTCGAGGGCGGCCAAATCGTGTTTGACGTTCCGCCCCCGCCCGGCGCGCCGGTCACGGCAGGCTTCCGCTTCGACTGCCCCGCGCGCTTTGACACAGACCGCCTCGACATCGCCGCGGAAGGCTTCGCCGGCGCCGCCCCCAGCGTCCCGCTGGTGGAGGTGCGGGTTTGAGGGGGGAGCAGTGGCGCTCTTCTTTCCTCCCCCATAAACCAGGGCTATCGCATTTGAGCCATGAGCAATTATTCCCTCCCCTTGAGGGGAGGGTCAGGGTGGGGTGTGCGGCGGTGAGGGGTGGCGTCAGGGTTCTGAAATGGCGCGTCCCCCCACCCCGGCCCTCCCCCGGTGGGGGAGGGAGAACTGACGGGTCCATAGTCACCCCCAGTCCGGCAATCCCGGCCCAAGTGCGATAGCCCCCCCGTAAACGGGGGAGAACAGGGTCCGCCCAAGGTTCGCCCCCTAAACACACCACTGGACAGCGCCGCCGCGCAGGCGTTCACTGGCGCCTCAAGGGAGGCCGTTCATGTCCATTCTGCTCGCCGCCAGCCTGCTTATCACTGAACCGGCTGCGCCCGCCGGGCCCCAGGCCTTCGAGCCGCAGGGGTTTCGTGACAGCCTGTCGTTTGAGATCAACGCTCCGCGCGAGGAGGTCTTCGCTGCGGCCACCGGCGATGTGTCGCGCTGGTGGGATCATCGTTTCACGCCCGATCCGGCCGAGCTGGTGATCGAGCCGGTATTTGGCGGGCGCTTCTATGAGCGCTTTAGAGACGGGTCTGATGACGGCGCGCTGCACGCCACGGTGATCTATGTGAACGCGCCTGGGGCCCTGCGTCTTGACGGCCCGTTCGGCCTGTCGGGCCGGGCGGTGACCAAGCTGGTGAGCTGGCGCCTGGAAGAGGCGCAGGACGGCGCGGCGACGGTGTTCCACGTCGATATCGCCCTGTCCGGCGAGGTGGACGCGGCGCTGGCAGGCGTCGTCTCCCATGTCTGGCGCCATTTCATCGCCGCCCGCCTGACCCCCTATGTGGAGGCGGGGTGCCATCTGGCGCCGGATGTGCGGTGTGCGGCTTGGGATTAGGGGTGCGTTTCGCGGGAATTGAGTAGCCGTTTTCGCCAACCCCCTCACCTTACCTCTCCCCCATAAATGGGGGAGAGGGGGCCTCAGCGATGCGTCTTTATCGGTGGGGCCAGGCGCTTGCTTTTCCTGAAAGAAATGCCCGCGTCAAAGCCCCCTCTCCCCTCCTTGAGGGGAGAGGTAAGGTGAGGGGTGGGGCGCCGGCGCTTCGGTGTTTTACTCCCCCCAAAGGACCTCCCCATGATCCCCATACCTGACCCGCTCCGGCTGAAGCTGGAGGCGGGGGTGACGAGTTGCGCGTGGGGCTGGGTGGCGGTGCGGCGCGATGGGGCTGTATACGGCTTCACCGATCATGACCGGCCGCTCACCGTGGCGGGCGTCACATGCGAGCCCGGCGGCGGGTTTGAGGCGGGGGAGACGCGCTCCGGCGACGGGCCGGGCCGGGGCGCGGTGTTTGGCGTTCTGACCTCGGATGTGATCAGCGCCAGCGATCTGGACAATGGCCTGTGGGACGGCGCGCGCGTCGAGGTGTGGCGGGTGGACTGGAGCGATCCGGCGCTCGCCTTTCGCGCCTTCACCGGGGAGATGGGCGCGGTGCGGCGCGGCGCGGCGGGGTTCGAGGCCGAGCTGGCGGGTCTCAGCGCCCGGCTGGACCGGCTGATCGGGCGGGTGTTTGCGCGCGCCTGTGACGCGGAGCTCGGCGACGAGCGCTGCGGCGTGGATCTGGATGCGCCCGGCTGGCGGGCGGACGGGCAGGCAGGCCTCGTCCTGGCGACGGGCGTGATCACCGCGAGCGGCCTTGAAGCCTTCGCCAGCGCCTGGTTCAGCCATGGCGTGATCGGCTGGATCAGCGGCGCCAATGCCGGGGCGCGCCAGCGCGTCACCGATCATCGCGCCGGGCCGGACGGAGCGGTGCTGACGCTCGACCCCGCCCCGGCCGCGCCGGCAGCGCAGGGCGATTCCTTCATCATCACCGCCGGGTGCGACAAGAGCTTTGGCGCCTGCACCGCCAAGTTCGCCAACGGGCTCAATTTTCGCGGCTGTCCGCACATGCCGGGCAATGACCTGATCCTGCGCGCAGCGGGCTCTGAGGCCGTGCGCGACGGGGGCAAGAGGTGAGGGCGCTCGTCCTGGCCGAGGCGCGGCTGTGGATCGGCACGCCCTACCGCCATCAGGCGAGCGTGCGCGGCGCGGGGTGCGATTGCCTGGGTCTCATCCGCGGGGTCTGGCGCGCGCTCTATGGCGCGGAGCCGGAGCAAGCCCCGCCCTAAGGGCCCGACTGGGCGGCGCGCGGCGGGGGCGAGATACTGCTGGATGCGGCGCGGCGCTGGCTGGCGCCGGTGGAGGCGGCGGCTCCGGGCGATGTGCTGGTCTTCCGCTACGCCCCGGACACGCCCGCAAGCCATTGCGCGATCCTGTCGGGGCCGTCTCACATGGTCCACGCCATGCAGGGCCGGGCGGTGTGCGAGAGCGCGGTCATCCCCTGGTGGCGGCGCCGGATCGCGGGCGTGTTCGCCTTTCCCGACACCTGATCATCTCATGAAGGAGGCTCGGCCATGGGCCAGCTGATCCTGCCGGGCGCGGCGCGTCTGGCGACCGCCTTTATCGGCGGGTTGGCGCAGCGCGCCATTACCGGCCTGTTCGCCCGTGACCGCGAAGGTCCGCGCCTGAGCGAGCTGGCTGTGCAGACCTCCACCGAAGGGGCGGGCGTGCCCATCGTCTATGGCCGCATGCGCGTGACGGGCCAGATCATCTGGGCGGCGCGGTTCCGCGAGACATCCCAGACCCGCAAGTCCGGCGGCGGCAAGGGCGGGCCGAAGACCACCGAGTACCGCTACTCTTTAAGCTTCGCGGTGGGGCTGGCCGACGGGCCGATTGGCGGGGTCGGGCGCATCTGGGCCAATGGCGAGCCGTTCGAGCGCGCGGGCGCGGTGATGCGCGTCTATACAGGCAGCGAAACCCAGGCGCCTGATCCGCTGATCGCCGCTGTCGCGGGCGCGGCGCCGGCCTATCGCGGGCTGGCCTATGTGGTGTTCGAGGATCTCGACCTCACCGCCTATGGGGAGCGCATTCCCAATCTGTCGTTTGAGGTGTTCGCCGCCGCGCCGCAGAGCGAGGCGCCGGGTCTCGAAGACCAGGTGGGGGGCGTCTGCCTCATCCCGGCGTCGGGCGAGTTCGCCTATGCGGACCGGTCCGTCGTGCGCGAGATCGGCGAGGGCGCGGACAGGGCGGAGAACCGGCACACGGGACGCGCGGACAGCGATCTGGAAGCGGCGCTGGATGATCTGGCGCGGGCGCTGCCCAACTGCGCGAGCGTGGCGCTGGTGACGGCCTGGTGCGGGACGGATCTGCGCTGCGGCCAGTGCCAGATCCGCCCCGGCGTGGAGACGCGAGACAAGACCACGCGTCCGCTCGTGTGGTCCGCCGCCGGGGAGACCCGCGCCACCGCCCATCTGGTCAGCGGGTCCGGCGAAGGCCCGGCCTATGGCGGCGCGCCCAGCGACGAGACCGTGATCATGGCGATTGAGGCGCTCAAGGCCCGCGGATACCAGGTCACGCTCTATCCCTTCATCCTGATGGATGTGCCGCCGGGCAATGGCCTGCCGGACCCGTGGGGCGGGGCGGAGCAGGGCGCCTATCCCTGGCGCGGGCGGATCACCTGCCATCCCGCGCCCGGCCAGGCGGGATCGCCGGACCAGAGCGCGGCGGCGTCTGATCAGGTGAGCGCCTTTTACGGCTCCGCGCTGGCGAGCCATTTCACCGTCAGCGGCGGGCAGGTGAGCTATTCCGGCCCGGACGAATGGTCCTTCTCGCGCTTCATCCTGCACCATGGCGCGCTCGCCAAGGCGGCGGGCGGGGTGGAGAGCCTGATCATCGGCTCTGAAATGCGCTCGCTGACGCAGGTGCGCTCCGGTGCGGCGTCGTATCCGTTTGTGGCGCACCTCAAAACTCTGGCGGCGCAGGCGCGCGCGCTTCTCGGGCCGGGGGTGAAGCTGTCCTACGCCGCCGACTGGTCTGAATATTTCGGCCATGCGCCGGGATCAGGCGACCGGCTCTTCCATCTCGATCCGCTGTGGGCGGACGCGCATATCGATTTTGTCGGCATTGACTGGTATGCGCCGCTGGCCGACTGGCGCGATGGTCCGGCCCATGCCGACGCGCTGGCGGGCGCGCCCTCCATCTATGACCGCGATTACCTGGCCTCAAACGTGGAGGGCGGGGAGGGGTATGACTGGTTCTACGCCAGCGCCGCCGACCGGGACGTGCAGGCGCGCACCCCCATCACCGACGGCGCCCACGATGAACCCTGGGTCTGGCGCTATAAGGATTTGCGCAGCTGGTGGGCCAATGCCCATTACGAACGTGTCGGCGGCGTGCGCAGCGAAACGCCCACAGACTGGATCCCGGCGATGAAGCCGGTGCGTCTGGTGGAGCTGGGCTGCCCCGCCGTGGACAAGGGCGCCAATCAGCCCAATGTCTTCCTCGACCCCAAAAGCTCGGAAAGCTTCGCGCCCTATTATTCCAGCGGCGCGCGCGATGATCTGATCCAGCGGCGCTATATCGAGGCGCTCTATGCCTATTGGAGCGCGCCCGGGGTCAATCCGGTCTCGCCGGTGTATGGCGGCGCCATGCTGGATATGGCCATGAGCCATGTGTGGACCTGGGATGCGCGGCCCTTTCCCGAATTTCCCGCCCGCGAGGATGTGTGGGCTGACGGGCCGAACTGGCGCACCGGCCACTGGCTGACGGGGCGGGCGGGCCAGTCGCCGCTGGCGCAGATCGTGCGCGATGTGGCGGCGCGCGCGGGGCTCGACGCGCTGGATGTCTCGCGCCTTGACGGCGTGCTGGCGGGCTTCGTGATCGAGCCCCCGATGCTGGCGCGCGATGTGCTGGACACTCTGGGCGCGGCGTTCGGATTTGTCATCGCGGACCGGGCGGATGGTCCCGCCTGCCTGCCGGTGCGCGCGGATGGCGCGCCGCTGGCGCTGGAGGCGTCTCGGCTGGCGGTGCGCAGCGATGGCGAGCATGTGAGTTTCGCCCGCACGCCGGAGGAGGCGCGGCCAGACGGCGCGCGCCTGACTTTTCTGGCCGATGACGGCGATTACCGCCCGGCGTCCGTGTTCGCCCACGGGCTGGACGCGCTGAGCGAGGGGCTGATTGATCTGCGCCTGCCCGCGCTGGCCGACCGCACTCTGGCGGCAGGCTGGGCGCAGGCGCTCCTGAGCCGTGCGCGGCTGGAGGGCGAAAGCGCGCGCCTGACCCTGCCGCCGTCGCTGTGCGCGCTGGAGCCGGGCGATCATGTGGTGCTGGACGCCGGACCTGACGGGCGTGTCTGGCGCATTGCGGTGACCGAGGGGCTGAGCGCCCGGCGCGCGGAACTGACCGGCGCCAGTTCCGGCCCGGCGCTGATCTCAGGGCCGCAGCCCCGGGCCGGCGAGGGCGCGGCGCAGCCATCGCGGCCGCGTCTAAGAGTGCTGGACCTGCCGCTGGCGCCGGGCGAGGGCGCGCGCGGCGGGCTGTGGGCGGCTGGCTGGGCCGATCCCTGGCCGGGCGAGCTGATCATCTATGCTGGCGCCAATCTGGAGACCGCCACCGAGCGGGCGCG
>JAIUMW010000160.1 GCA_022565365.1 Oceanicaulis sp. | reverse complement strand
GTCTCCCAGGAGCCCAACGCCATGGCCGACGGCCGCATGCTCACGCAAGGCGAAGCCATCGACCGCCAGCGCGCGCGGATTGACCGCTTGCGCGAGGCGGGCGTGTTTGAGGCGCCGTAGGGGGGCGTGTCGTCAGATAGCGGAGTCGGGCCTCACTTGTCCTCCCCCGCTTGCGGGGGAGGACCACCCGAAGGGTGGGGAGGGGGGATGCGGCGGTGAAACTCCAGGGGCGGTGCAGGAGGGACGCTCCGTGTCCCCCCTCCCGTCCTTCGGACCACCTCCCCCGCAAGCGGGGGAGGAAAGGGTGCGGCGCCCCCACCCGGCTTCGCTTCGCTCAGCCACCCTCCCGCTACGGGGGAGGGAAAGCTATAACTCTCCCCGCCTCAACCAAACCTTCGCGCCACATTGTCGGTGGCGCGCACCAGGGCGTCGATGGTGCCGGGTTCGCCGGCGGCGTGGCCGGCGTCGGGGATGATGTCCAGGCGGGCGGCGGGCCAGGCTTTTGACAGCTGCCAGGCGGTCTGCACCGGGGTCACCATGTCATAGCGGCCCTGCACGATGATGCCGGGAATGTCGCGCAGATGACCGGTTTCCTCCAACAGCACGCCGTCATACTCAAGGAAGCCGCCATGGATGAAGTAATGGGTCTCCATGCGCGCCAGCGCGTCGGCGCGGCGCGGTTCGGGCGAGGCGGCGGCTGGATCGGCATGCAGGCTGATCAGCGCGCTTTCCCAGCGCGCCCACTCCACCGCGTCCTCGCGGCGCGCCGCCACATCGCGCGACAAGCGTTGATGGTAGGCCTTGAGCACGTCCTCGCGCTCAGTATCGCTCAGGCGCCCGGTCAGGCGCTCCCAGGCGTCGGGGAAGAGCCGGTTGGCGCCGTCGCGGTAGAACCAGTCGATCTCGCTGCGCGTACAGGCGAAAACCCCGCGCAGGATCATCGCGATCACCTGGCCGGGGCAGGCGCGGGCATAGGCCAGGGCGAGCGTGGCGCCCCATGACCCGCCGAACACCACCCAGCGGTCGACGCCAAGATGTTTGCGCAGCTGCTCCATATCGCTGATCAGGCGCGAGGTGTCATTGGCCTCCACCGCGCCATGGGGGGTGGAGCGGCCGCAGCCGCGCTGGTCGAAAATAATGATGCGGTATTGGCGCGGATCGAAGAAGCGGCGCATGGCCGGCGCCGCGCCGCCGCCCGGCCCGCCATGCAGGGCCACCACGGGCAGGCCGTCACTGCGCCCGCACTCCTCGTAATAGATGCTGTGGCTGTCGCCGACATCCAGATGCCCGCTGCGGGTTGCGTCGATGGGCGGGTAAAGACCCACCCGTCTGGTATTGCGATGCGTATCCATGCCTCAGGCCCGTCCCCACGCCCCGGGTGTAACAGGCGCTGTGCGCCCTGCCGGTGATATTTTCCTTTTGTTAAGTCAGACAGTATGCCCTTTTATATCCAGTTGAAAGCGGTGTCGGAGGGGGCTCGGCGCCGCGAATGCGAGGGAATGCGCGTGCGTTCAATATTGATGATGCGGTCCGGTGTGGCCGCTTGTGCGCTATTGGCGGCCGGCGGCTTGTCAGCCTGCGCCGGCGCCCCGATGGATATGTCCGCCGGTTTCAATGGCGCGCCGGCCCAGAGCACTCAGGCGGAACTTCACCGCACGGCATCGCGCCTGCGCACCCTCATCGAGTCTGAAGGCTGGAGCCTTGGCGAGACCGGGCTGATGTCGCGCCTGATCCGGGGCCATCACAGCACCAGCGACCGCGCGGTGGCGCGCTATCTCGATGGAATCGAGGTCAGCCCGTCGATAGCGCTGACAACAGATGCGGCGCGGGTCACCAGCCTGACGCGCGAGGCGGCCGTGCTGGGCATGCGGGCGGCGTCAGCGTCAAACGCCGCCGCTGATGGGCTGTCGTCCGATCTGGCGGCGGTGGAGGGCGCTCTGGCGGCTGTGCGGCAGGCCAAGGGATTTTTCACGGCGGCGGCTGAAGAGGCGCAGGCCGATGGCGAGCGCCTGACGGCGGCGTTCTCTGATCTGGGCGAGGCCGAGCAGCATCTGGCGCTGGCCGCCGATGCTCTGGCCGAGCGCCGCTGGGCCGTGCGCCACGGCGCCGTCAGCTAGGCTTGCGCGCGTCATGACACTGGCGATACCGGGCGACCGGCTCGATCCGCAATCGGTCAAGGGATTTCTGGCGCAGGATGAAGGCGAGGCGCTTTACGCGCGCGCCCTCGAGGCCGCTGCCGCCGCGCCGGGCGCGCTGGTGGAGATCGGCTCCTGGTGCGGGCGCTCCAGCGTGTATCTGGGACGGGCCGCGCGTGATGCAGGCCGGGTCTTGTTCGCCGTGGATCATCATCGCGGCTCGGAAGAACACCAGCCCGGCGAAGGCTATCATGACCGCGACTTGTTCGATTCCGAGTTGGGGCGCGTGGACACGCTGCCCGCCTTGCGCCGGACATTGGCGCTGGCGGATCTGGAAGCGAGTGTTGTCGCGGTGGTGGGCAAGTCGGCGGCTGTGGGCGCGGCCTGGTCAGGCCCGCTCAGCTTTGTGTTCATCGATGGCGGGCATGCCATGGATACCGCGCTCGCCGACTATCGCGCCTGGGCCGGCCATGTGGCGCGCGGCGGGCTCCTGGCCATTCATGACGTGTTCCCCGATCCGAAGGATGGCGGGCGCCCGCCCTATGAAATCTGGAAGCTGGCGGTGGCCTCAGGCCTGTTCGAGCCGGCGGGCCGGGTCAATACGCTCGCGGTTCTGCGCCGGGTTTGAGCCAGGCGTCGGGGCGCGCATGGCGCACCATCAGATCATGGCCCGGCGCCAGCTCAAACAGGGCGTCGGCGGCCAGCACCACCGCGGCTGAGGTCCAGCCCGGACGCTCTTTGGGCCAGATCATCCCCAGATCGAACTGCCAGCCCATCCAGTAGCCGCCGCCCCCGCGCGCCAGCGGCGCCAGATCGCTGATCAGGGCCAGCGCCCGGTCGCGCCAGCCCACGGGCAGGCACGCCATGGCGAGCTCGGCGGTTTCAGCCGCCGTGATCCAGGGCTCTTCGGTGACGCAGCGGCACCCCAGATCAGCCACCACGAACCTCGCCCACCCCGCCTCCAGGCGCTGGCGCGCAGCCTCGCCCCGGATCGCGCCGGTGAGGACGGGATAATACCAGTCCATGGCGTAGCGCGTGCGGTCCTCGCCCATCCGGTCAAAGCGCTCGGGCGCGTGATTGAAGGCGTGGGCGATGGCGGCGCGCGCGCGCGCCCAGTCCGGCTTGCGCTGGTCCAGCGCGCCGGCGATGCGAAGGCCCGCCTCAAAGCTCTTGAACAGGGAGGCGTTGCCCGCGCGCAGGGAGTCGATCTCGTCCAGAGGCTGGCCGGGATCGGGATCGCGCCAGACGATGTCGCCGGCCTCGCACTGGCGCGCGGCGACCCAGTCGAGGGCCCGCGTGACCATGGGGGCATGGCGCGCGATCAGGCGCGGCTCGTCCAGCGCCAGCGCGCAGCGCAGCACCGTCACCGCGCTATAGCCGGTGAAATTGGTGTCGCGGGCGGTGACGGGGATGGCGGGCGGCGCGATGCGCTCGCCGCGCTCGTCCATGGGCACGCCCGCGCCCAGCTCCCCGGTCCAGCCGCCATCGGCTTCCTGCCGCGCCGCCAGCGCATCCAGCGCCTTGGCCACCGCCTCGCCGCGCCCGGCGACGGCCAGCGCCATGGCGCTTTCGCCGTGATTCCACGGATCCCACACCCCGGCCTCGCCCCAGGGAATCGTCCCGTCACGGCGCTGCAGCGCCTCGATCCGGTCGGCGCAGGCGGCGACATCGACGCCCAGATGCAATGCGCGCGGGCTCACGCGGGCGCCTTGCGAAAATACATCGCCACGGATTTGCCCAGCACCGGGTTCAGCGCGGCTTCCAGCCAGCGGGTCAGGCGGGGGCGTTTCATCAGATCCCATTCCAGAAAGCGCCGGTAGAGCGCCACCGAGCGGCTCTCTTCCTGACGGTCCCACTTGGCGCAGCGCAGCCACCAATAGGGGCTGTGCAGGGCGTGGGCGTGGTGGCGTTTATAGGCGGTGAGGCCGCGCGCCTCGACCCGGTTTTGCAAGGCTGGAGCGCGGAATATGCGCACATGGCCGCCGGGCGTGTTGCTATAGCCTTCAGACAGGCGCCAGCAGATCGCCTCGGGCCAGTAGCGCGGCACGGACAGGGCGAAACGGCCGCCGGGCTTCAGGATGCGGGTGATTTCAGCCAGTGCTCCGTCCACATCGGGCAGGTGCTCGAGCACTTCAGAACAGATCACCACGTCAAAGCTCGCATCCGGCCAGGGCAGGCGGGCGGCGTCGCCCACGCACCACACGGCGCTGCGCGGCGGAACCTGCGGCGGCGGGGGCAGTTCGAAGAAGCCGTCGACGGCGCCTTTGAGGTCCTCCAGCGACAAATCCAGCATCACCACGTCCAGCGCGCGCTCATGCCAGTACAGCGCATGGGAATGCCGGCCCCGCCCGCAGCCGAGATCGAGCACGCGCTGACCATCCTGCAGGTCCAGCGCATCAAGGCGCAGCGTGACCATCATGAGACGGGGGCGCCTTCGCGCGCGGCCAGGGCGGTTTCGTACAGGTCCATGGCGGCGCGCGCATGATCCTCCCAGCGGAAGGCCGTGGCGGCGCGCGCGGCGCAGGCTTGGCCGATCTGCGCGCGCCGTTCAGGATCGATCAGCAATTGTTCCAGCGCCCGGGCCAGCGCATCGCTGTCGCCGACGGGCGTCACCAGACCGGCGTCACCGGCGACTTCGGGCAGGGCGCCGCCATCGGACACGATCACCGGCGCGCCGCAGGCCATCGCCTCGGCGGCGGGAAAGCCGAAGCCTTCAAAACGCGACGCCGAGACAAACACCGTGCAGCGCCGGTAGAGGTCTGCGATGGCCTCACGCGTCAGGCCGGAGACGAATGTCACCTGGTCCATCAGACCGGCGCGCTCGAGCGCGCGGTTCGCCTGACCCTCGCGCAGCTGGCCGATCACGGTGAGGCGGACGATGCGGCCCTCGCGCTTGAGAACGGCCAGCGCCTCGATGAGCACGTCGAGGCCCTTGATGGGCACATCGGCCGAGGCCAGCGCGACGATCTGGTCTTCCTCCCGGGCCACCGCCGGATCGGGGAAATAGGTCGCGTGATCAATGCCGTTATGGGCGACGTTGATGCGCGCCGGATCCACCCCGCAGCGCTGCGCATAGGCCAGTCGCGACGCCTGCGACACACACAGGAAATGCTCCAGCTTTCGGGCTGCGCGTCCTTGCACCTCGACAAAAGAATGCCAGCGCGCCGACAGGATGCGCCCCAGCCGCGGCGCCGCGCCCGCCACGGCGAAATCGCGATCAATGGCGATGGGATGGTGCAGCGTGGTGATCACCGGCGTGCGCCGCGCGATGCGCGCCAGCGGCAGGGCCAGGGTCTGGTTGTCATGGATCACGTCGAACCGGCCGGCATTGGCCGCCATGAAGGCTTCCAGCCGCAGGGCGAAGGCGGTCATCTCGCCAAACGCGCCGGTATTGTGCGCCGCCCACTCATGGCGGTCCGCCGCCGAGGCGAGATGCCGCAAACGCAGCGCCATGAAGGCGTTAGACTCGCTGAACAGGTCCAGAGAGGGCAGGCGCTCCAGCGCGATGTCCGCGTCCAGTTCAGGATAAGGCGGGCCGGAAGCGACGGTCACAGCGCAGCCCTCGCGCGCCAGCGCCCGGGTCAGCGCGCGCACATAACCACCCTGCCCGCCCACATGGGGGGGGGAGCGGTAGCTCGTAACCAGCACCCGCAAGGGCGCGGACCGGGGAGGGGGGGCGAGGGCGTCTTTCATCGGCGCGGGACGCTATAGCGCGCGGGGGCGAAGGCCAAGAGCAAACGCTGTTCACCCGCAGGGGTGATTGCGCTGGCTTGCTGCAGCCGTTCCTTCTGATCCGGTCCCGTTCCAGCCTCCTCTCCCCTCCTTGCGGGGAGAGGGTGGGGTGAGGGGTGTGCGCCGGTTGCGCGCGGTGCGGCGATGGCCGGTGAAACGGACAGGTCCACCCCCTCACCCCACCCTCTCCCCCATGGTCATGGGGGAGAGGAGGCTTCAGCGCAGCGTTTGATTTTATGAGCGAGGCGTCTGGCGTTTTCTTTTGAATCTCAATGCTGAAACCCTCTCTCCTCTCATTGAGGAAAAAGGGCAGGGCGTCTGGATCCCCTCCCGCTTGATGACGTGAGACCGCGCTGCGCCTTCCACTAACCCCCGCGCCGCGCTAGAGCCTTTCGCCATGATCCCGCGCCTTTTCCCCCTGCCGCGCCCGGCGCGTTTTGCGTTGTTCTACAGCGCCTTTTATATCGGCTTTGGCGCCTATCTGCCTTACATGCCGGTCTGGTTCGAGGCGCGGGGCCTGAGCCCTGAAATGATTGGCGCGGCGGGTGCGGCGGCCATGGCGGGGCGGGTGCTGGCGGAGCCGCTGGGGGCGTATCTGGCTGACCGCGCGCCGCGCCGGCGCATGGCGGTGGCGGCGTTCTCGATTGCGGCCCTGCTGATCTTTCTGGCGCACATCCCCGCCCAAGAACCCTGGCTCATCGTCGCGCTGGCGGGGCTGGCGGGCGGCGCCTATACCGGCATCAACCCGATCATCGACGCGTTCGCCATGGGCGAATCGCGCCGGAGGCGGTTCGCCTTCGGTCCGCCGCGCGCCATCGGATCGGCGGCGTTCATCCTGGGCAATATGGGCTGCGGCGCGCTGATCTCGGTGCTGGGCGGCGAGGCGGCCCTGTACTGGACGCTGGGCGGCGCCGGGCTGATGGTGCTGGCCTCATCCTGGTTGCCCGAAGGGCGGCGCGCGCCTGCGCCGCCGCCCGGCACGCCACGCACCGGCGTGCGCGCCGCGCTGCTGGCCGGCGGCATGCCGCTGGCCTTCGCGGCCTCGGCGCTGATTCAGGGCGGGCACGGATTTTACTATACTTTTTCGGCGGTTGCCTGGCAGGCGCAGGGCAGCGCCCCGGCCTGGAGTGGCGCGCTGTGGGCGACCGGCGTGGCCGCCGAGATCGTCTTCTTCACCCTGTCGGCGCGCTATATCGCCCGGTTTCCCCCGTCTGGGCTGATGGCCATTGGCGGCGGCGCGGCGTTTGTGCGCTGGGGCCTTTTGTCCCTGTCCCCGCCGCGGGCGGCGCTGTTCGCGTTGCAAGGCCTGCATGCGCTCACCTTTGGTGCAACGTATCTGGGGTTTCTGCGTTACGCTTCCGATCAT
>JAIUMW010000159.1 GCA_022565365.1 Oceanicaulis sp. | reverse complement strand
TCGTGCCCATGGAGAACGCGTTTTGCATTGCGCCCAACATGCCGAAAATCAGGAAGGCGACGAGGATGGAGACAATCAGCAGGATAGCCCGCAAACGCTTGCGGAACAGGTTCTTGCGAATAAGGGTGGCGTGGTTCATCGCGCTTTCCCCTTCTCCTCAAAGCCGCCCTTGTTCAGGTGCAGCTCGCGTTTGGCGTGGCTGGCCGCGGCCGGGTCGTGGGTGACCATGACGATGGTCTTGCCCATCTCGGCGTTGAGCAGTTGCAGGGTCTGCAGGATTTCGTCGGCGGTGGAGCGGTCAAGGTCGCCCGTGGGCTCGTCGGCCAGCAGGACTTTGGGGGCGGCGACGATGGCGCGGGCGATCGCCACGCGCTGCTGCTGGCCGCCTGACAGCTGGCCCGGCCGGTGGCGGGCGCGGTCGGCCATGCCGACAATGTCCAGTGCGGTTGCGACCCGCTCCTTGCGCGCCTTGCCGGAAAGACTGGTCAGGAGGAGCGGCAGTTCCACATTCTGCGCCGCGCTCAGCGTCGGCATCAGATTGTAGAACTGGAAGATGAAGCCGGCATTGGCCGCGCGCCACTTGGCCAGCTTGCCCTGGCCGAGATTGTCGATGCGCCGGCCTTCAAAGAGCACCTCGCCCGAAGTGGGCTTGTCGATCCCGCCCAGCAGATTGAGCAGGGTGGTCTTGCCCGACCCCGACGGTCCCATGATGGCGATGAAATCACCGCTGGTGATGGTCATGTCGAGGGCCTCGAAAATCGTGACGGTCTCCTTGCCGCGCGTATAGCGCTTGGACAAATCCTTGAGATCGTAGAGCGGGGCGGGTTCGGTCATGAGTGCGTCCTCAATCTGTGTCTGATCCACCAGCGCTGGCGGCCTATTCGATGAATGTCACGCGGGCGGCCATGTCGGGCAGGATGCGCGCATCGCGCTCCTCCAGGGCTACACGCACCTTGATGGTTGCCCGGCTGCGGTCTGCGGTCGGGATAATGGCTTCAACGCGCGAGGCGATGCGCCAGTCAGGATAGGCGTCGAGCACGGTCTCCACGCGCTGGCCGGGGGTCACGCGCTGGATCTGGCCTTCATTCACATCGACCTCGATCTCCAGCGATTCCATATCCACCAGCGTGGCCACGCCGGTGCGGGTGAAGCCACCGCCGGCTGAGCCGGGGAACAGGATCTCACCAACCTGGGCGTTCTTGGCGATCACCACGCCGGCAAACGGCGCGCGCACGACATGGCGGGCGATCAGGTCTTCCTGGCTGGTCAGGCGCACGCGGGCGCTGTCCAGCTCGGCCTGGGCGGCGCGCCGCTGGGCCTGCAGGCTGGCCTGTTGGGCCTGGGCGGCGGTCAATGTGGCCTCGGTGGCGATATTGCGGTCAAACAGCTGGGAGGCCCGCTCGCTGACCCGGCGCGCCTCGCGCGCCTGAAACTCCAGCGAGCGTACGCGGGCATCCGCTGCGGCGATCTGGGATTCGATCAGATCGAGATCGAGGCGCGAGCGCGTGTCGTCGAGCCGGGCCAGCACCTCGCCGGCCTCCACTTGCGTGCCTTCCTCGACCAGGACCTCGGCGATGGTCCCGGCAATCTCGGCCGATACGGTCGCCTGGCGGCGCGCCACCACATAACCCGACGCGCCCAGCCCGGAAGCGCGCGGCGCGCGCGCTGGCGGCGAGGCCGGGGCAGCGGTATTGCCCGCGGCGGACGCCGGGGCGGTCTGGGCCGGGGCCGTTGTTGAGGCGGGGGAGGGGGCGGGCGCGTCATCGCGCAGGACAAACCAGATCGCTCCGCCGGCCAGCGCCGCCGAGACCACCATGGCGCCCAGCAAGACCGGCACGGACACGCCGCCCGGGCGCGCCGGCGCCTCATCGCGGTCAATGCTCAGCGATTTCAGCTGATCGCGCCTGTCCGTGCTCATCGTGCGCCCCCGTGAATCAATCCGCCCCGCCCCATGCCGGACGGCGGCAAGCCAAGCTGTCTAGGCAGGTTAGCGGGCGCCCTGAGGCATGTAAAGCGCCCTTTACTATACAATTTGGTCATGTTCGCGGCCGAGCCGTTGGTCCGTGACCCATGCGCCGCCTGTCTGCACGCCACGCAGGGCCATTCTTCACATCCGTGAGGTAGCCAGAGTCTGAATAGGAAAAGTACTTTGCAGAATAAAGTGTATGCCTGTCAACCTGCCGGGCAGGGCGCCCGCGCGGCCAAGGGGCGCCAGCATGCCCGGTCATGCCGGATCGCCGCGGTCCGGGCCGGCGCTTGCCATCGCATGTGAGGCGGCGTCGAGCGCGGCGTGAAGGGATTGGGCGATGTCCGTTCCCAGAGCGGCCACGACTTCGGCGTGAGCCTGCTTCCAGAAGGGCAACGCCGCCGCCAGCCGCGTCTTGCCGTCGCCGGTCAGCTGCGTGACCCGCACGCGCCGGTCCGTGTCGCTGCGGCGGATCTCGACCAGGCCCGCCGTCTCCAGCGCCCGCAAATTGCGCGTCAGGGTCGACAGCTCAAGCGCGAGGATGTCGGACAGCCGCCCCATCGTCTGCTCGCCGTGCGGGCCCAGCGCGATGGCGCTCATCAATGTGACCTGCGTGGCCTGGAGACCGCTGGGGCGCAGCGCCGTGTCATAGGCCCGTGTGATCGCCCGTGCCGTTCGCCGGGCGCGGAAACACAGGCATTCGGCGGCCGTGATCTGCGCGGCTTCAAGATGATTCATCGCGGTCCTTCCACAGATTGCCGCATCACCCGGAGGCGGTCCACGCGCGCAGCCCCTGCGGCGCGTCGGCCGATACGCTGCCGGGTTGACTCTGTGCGGCCAAGAAGATTGTATATGCAAGTAAATGCCGTCACGCAAGGCGAGCAGGTGGAAACGGGGATATCGGCATGGGCGGGTTCGGGTCTTCGAGCGCTGTGGATGCGCTCTCACGGCGCTGCCTTCGGCGGCGCCTGACGGCGCGGCGTGCTCCATGCGGGCGCTCTCGAACCGGAGCAGGCGAATGACCGATCTGACACTCACCACCTTTGACTGGGTGCCTGAATTTCCCCGGGGCTATGTCCGCGATCTGCGGCTGAGCTGGGCCATGGAGGAGGCGGGGCTGGCCTACCGTATCGAAACGGTTCCCTTCCACGAACGCAGCAAAGCGCACTTCGCGCACCAGCCTTTCGGGCAGGTGCCGTGGCTGACCGATGGAGACATCTCGATCTTTGAAAGCGGCGCGATGCTGCTGCATCTGGGCGGGCGCAGCGAGACGCTGCTTCCAGCCGATCCGGCGCGCCGGAGCGCGGCGGTCAGCTGGCTTTTCGCGGCGCTTAACTCGGTCGAACCGGCCAGCCTGCCCATCCTGATCTACAAATTCGCCGACGACACGGCGCAGACGCCCGGACGCCAGCGCCTTGACGCCTTTCTGCAGTCGCGCCTCGGGCACATGGAGCAGGTGCTGGCCGGCCGCGACTGGCTGGCGGGCGATTTCTCCATCGCCGATATCGCGATGGCGGATGTCCTGCGGCTCGTCGACCGGTTCGGCCATCTGGCCGGGTATCCGGCCTGCCGCGCCTATGTTCGCCGCGCCATCGCGCGCCCGGCCTTCATCAAGGCCCATACCGCCCAGATGGAGCATTTCGCGGCGGCCGATCTGGAGCTGGCGCGCCGTCAGCCGGCGGCTGAACCGGGCGCCGCCGCGTCCACCTGAACCGCCAACGCAATCGAACAGGAGAGATGACATGACCGGCGCCGCAACCACCGCCCGCCCGGACGCCGCCGACATGCGCGGCGTGATCCCCTATATCGCCTATGACGGCCGCGCCAACGAGGCGGCGGATTTCTATGCAAAGGCCTTTGGAGCGACGGATTTCGGGCGCATGCCCAATCCGGACGATCCGGCCCGGCTGATGCACGCCCAGGTCGGGATCAATGGCGGATCGCTGATGATGACCGACCATGGCTGCGAAGACGGGACCAGCGCCGGGCGTCTGAACCGCGCCCATATGCAGCTGATCGTCGACGATGGACGCATGTGGTGGGACCGCGCGATCGCGGCGGGCTGCACCGTCGTCATGCCCTATGAGCGCCAGTTCTGGGGCGATGACTGGGGCCTGGTTGAGGACCCGTTCGGCGTGCAGTGGGCCATCCTGCAGCCCGGACCCGGGCGGGGCGAGTAAACAATTCCAGAAGGAGATCGATCATGAGCTGCATTCAGGGCTATATCTGCGCCGTGCCGGCCGCCAACCGCGCGGCCTTCATTGATCATGCGCGCACGGCCGCCGAGGCGTTCCGCGATCATGGCTGCCTGTCGGCGGTTGAATGCTGGGGCGATGACGTGCCGGACGGCGAGGTCACGTCTTTCCCGCTGGCGGTGAAGGCCGAACCTGACGAGATTGTGGTGTTCTCCTGGTATGTCTGGCCATCGAAGGACGCGCACGACGCGGCCATGAATGAGGCCATGTCCGATCCGCGCCTCAGCCCCGAGACCAACCCCATGCCCTTTGACGGCAAGCGCGTGATCTTCGGCGCCTTCGAGCCGCTGCTGGAGCTGGGGGCGCCGCGCAAGGGCGGCTATGTGGACGGCTTCGTCGTCGCTGTGCCAAAGAACAAGCGCGACGCCTTCATGGCCTTCGCCAAGGCTTGCGATCCGGTATTCATCGAGCATGGCGCGACCTGGATTATGGAGGCCTGGGGCACGGACATCCCCGAAGGCAAGCACACCGATTTCCGGCGCGCGGTGAAGGCCGGTCCGGACGAGGAGGTGGTCTTTTCATGGGTGCAATGGCCCGACCGCGCCGCGCGCGATGCGGGCAATGAGAAAATCATGAATGACCCCCGCCTGGCCGCGAAACCCATGCCCTTTGACGGCAAGCGGCTGATCTACGGCGGTTTTGTTCCGGTTGTGGAGGTTTGAGATGAGCGGGCCGAAGATTGTCCCCCATCTGTGGTTCGATGGCGCTGTCGTGCAATGAGCCGGCCCGCCGGCCCTGACACCGCGCCGCTGACCCTGGCCGGGGTGAAAGAGTGGCTGTCCGCCAACGCCTCGGACGCCGAGCGGCGGAAACTGCTGGGCTATGGCATCCCGAATGACCGCGCCGTCGGGGTGGCCATGGGGCGGATGCTGGCCTTCACGCGCAAGCGGCCGAAAGACCCCGATCTCGCCGCCGCGCTGTGGGCTGATGGCGGCTATGAGATGCGCACACTGGCGCTGCTCCTGGACGATCCCGCCGCGCTGAGTCTTGCGCGCATGGATGACATGGTGGCGGGCTTTGACAACTGGGCGATCTGCGACACCGCCTGTTTTCGCCTGTTCGACAAGGCGCCGCAGGCCTGGCAGGCCGTGCCGCGCTGGGCGGCGTCCGGGCAGCTGTACACACGGCGGGCAGCCTTTGCGCTGGTCTGGGGATTGTCGGTTCATGACAAACAGGCCGGGGACCAGCCGTTTCTCGATGCGCTGGGTCTGGCGGAGATGCACGCCGGTGATGCGCGCCCTCATGTGAGCAAGGCCATCTCCATGGCGGTGCGCGCCACCGGCAAGCGCAATGACGCCTTGCGCGGCGCGGCGCTGGACTGGGCCGGCCGCATCGAGGCGCGCGGCAAGCCGGAGGCGCGCCTTGCACGCGAGGTGCGGCGGGCGCTGGGCGGCTGATGATGCTGTATGTCGAGGACCGAGCCTTGACCGGCTGAATTGCCCGCGCGATCAAAATGCGCCCCTCGCGCATGCGCAAGGCGTAGCAGCCAAGCTTGCGCCCCTGACACAGACCTTGACGCAGGCCGCGCGGCGCGGCTCGTTGTGGGCGTCAGGGGAGAACGCCGCATGTCCGAATCTTTGCAGGCAATGTGCGCGCGCGGCGACGCGCTCAAGGCGCAAAATCGTCTGGAGGAGGCGCTGGGCGTCTTCGAGGCGGCGGCGGCGGCTTGGCCGCACAGCGCCGTGGCCGTCCACAATGTGGCGGCCTCGCTGGGCGATCTGGGCCGTCATGAGGAAAGCGCTGAAGCGGCCCGGCGCGCGATCGCCATGGGCATCAAGGCGGGCGAGACGCGGCTGGTGCTCGCGCGCGCGCTGATGAATAGCGGCGATCTTGATGGCGCGGCGCAGGCCTATGACGCGGCGTGCGCGGCCAATGCGCTGCTGGCCGACGCCAAGTTCGAGCGCTGCCAGCTGGTCTGGATGCGCACCGGCGACCGGGCGCAGGCCCTCAAGGCGCTGGAGCGCGATCTGGCGGCGAACCCGCGCGCCGCACCGCTGGAGTTCGTGCGCGCGCGCGCACTGGTATATTGCGGCGATCTGGACGGCGCGTGCGCCGCCATAGAGGCGCTGGCAGGGCGTGAGCCGGGCCAGCTGGTGCTGCAGTGCCAGGCCGCCCACATGCTCAGTCTGGCCGGCCGCGTTGAGGAGGCGCGTGCGCGTGCGCGCCAGGCGCTGTCCCTCGCGCCTGACCAGTTCGCGGCGCTGGAGGTCTGGACCAGCGTCTGCCTGGCGGCCGGTGACGCGGACGGCGCCCGGGACGGCGCGCGCCGGCTGCTGGCGGTGGCGCCGGACAATCAGCAGGCGGTGAATCTGCAGGCCATGGTCTGGCGCATGACCGGCGATGCACGCTTTGGCGAGGTCTATGATTACGACGCGCTCGTGCGCCCGCAGATGATTGACCCGCCGCCGGGCTGGGCAAGCCGGGCGGCCTATCTTGCCGACCTCGCCGCAGAACTGAAAGCCGCCCACCCGTTCCGCACCCATCCGTTCGGCCAGTCGGTGCGCCATGGCAGCCAGCGCCCGGACATTTTATCGGTCCAGACCCCGGCCATTCAGGCCTTCCGCACGGCCATGGACCCGCTGGTGGAGGCCGATATCGCCGGGGCGGGGGCGGGCGACGATCCCCTGCGCCGGCGCAGGGCGGCGCGCTGGCGCATTCACGGCATCTGGTCGGTCTGGCTCGGCCCCGGCGGGTTTCACACCGATCACGTCCATCCCCAGGGTTGGCTGTCCTCGGCCTTTTATGTGGAGCTGCCCGATGCGGTGGCGGCGGGCGGGCGCGAGGGCTGGATCCGCTTTGGCGAGGCGGGCATTCCGGTGGCGCCGCCCCAGACCGCCCAGCACTGGGTCAAGCCCGAACCCGGCATGCTGGTGCTGTTTCCCTCCTATATGTGGCACGGCACGGTCCCGTTCGGCGGCGAGCAGGCGCGCCTGACCATGGCCATGGATATCGTCCCGGCCTGAGCGGGGCTTGATGCGGGGCCGCGTTTGAGGCTTGCAAGCGCGGCGCGCGGACGCTATGCCCCGCGCTCAGTTTCAAGGGGCGTTCCGGGTGCGGAGCGTCTCCGGTCAATCACCAGCGTAAGGGTCGAGACAATGGCCAAGGGTAAGTTTGAGCGTAACAAGCCGCACGTCAACATTGGCACGATTGGTCACGTTGACCACGGCAAGACGACGCTGACGGCTGCGATTACGAAGTATTTCGGCGAGTTCCGTG
>JAIUMW010000158.1 GCA_022565365.1 Oceanicaulis sp. | reverse complement strand
TCGGCTCGGCCTTCATCGCCACCGAGGAAGCGCGCTGCGGCGATGACTACAAGCAGGGCATTGTGGACGGCACGGCCGAGGACATCGTCTACACGAGCCTCTTCACCGGCGTGTCGGGCAATTACCTGCGCCGCTCCATCGAACAGGCCGGCCTCGACCCCGACAATCTGCCCGAAAGCGACCCGTCATCGATGAATTTCGGCTCGGGCGGCGGCAGCGCGGCCAAGGCCTGGAAAGACATCTGGGGTTCGGGCCAGGGCATCGGCGCGGTCAAAAAAATCCAGAGCGCCGGCGGCTATGTGCACCAGCTGCAAGCCGAATACGAGGCGGCGAAGGCGCGGATCATGGGGGGCTAAACGCCTCTTCCCTCGCGAATAAAAAAAAGCCCCGGCGCAGCGCGCCGGGGCTTTTCCATGTCAGGCGACCGCCCCTACTCCCACAGCTCGGCGCGCCAGCGGCGGGGCGGGCGTTCGCTGCGCACTTCCACGATCAGCGTGTCGGTGAAGACCAGCCCGTTGCGATCGGTGCTGGTCACCTCGATGCGGTGCACGCCTTCGGGCAGCTCAGGCAGCTGGGCGCGCCACAAATGCATGTTGCGGTCGGCCAGGGCGCGCTGGGGCTGGGGCGGGGCCGGGCCGAATTGCGAGCCGCGGAACAGCTCATGGCCCTGGGCGCGGTCATCGCCCGAGCGGCTTTCCAGCGCGTAGCGCCCCACCGAGAACTGGCGCTCGATGGCGAACGGATCGGCCCATTCGGCCCCGATGCGCGGCGCCTCGCCCTCGCCTTCCTGGGTCCGCTCCAGCGTCAGCGTGGCGCCGCCTGGCAGGCGGGCGCTGACGCGGGTCTCGGCCGCGCCCGCCCACCCATTGGCCGTCAGCCACACCCCGCCGGCGAAGTCTTCCGGCGTCAGGATGCGGGTGTCGGGCAGATCATTGATGGACAGCGGCGGGACAGATTCGCGCTCGCGCCAGTTCTCGCCGGACCAAGCCATGATCGCATCGAACCAGGCGCGGAAATCGGGCGTGTTGAGCGACACCCACTGGCCACGGCGCGGATCAATGCGCGCGCCGATATAGCGCTCGACATAATCGGCCCCGTCGAAATCGAGCCGCAGATGACCCATCGGCGCGCCCATACGCTGCAGCGCCATCGGCACGCCGTCCACATTGAAGTCGCCCTGATACCAGGCGCCCGAAGCGGCGCCGGCGACGATATGGCGGAAGGGCAGCGGGCCGATGCCCGTCTGCTCGGCCCAGCCTTCGAAAATCTGGCCCGGCGCGTGGTTTTCGGTGGTGTGGGTGTGGCCGGAGATGGACAGCGCCTCACGGCCCGCCAGCAGGGCATGTATGTCGGCCGCATTGTCGGTCTGGTGGCGGTCGCTGGCCGCATCCACGAAGGAGACGAACGGAATGTGATGGGCCAGCACCACCAGCCGGTCCTCCGGCGTGTGCTCGAGCAGTCCTTCAAGCCAGGTCATCTGGGTCTCGGAAACGATGCCGTTATAGAAAGGCCGCTCCTCCCCGCACCAGTCGCGCCCCGTCTCGCAAGGGTAATCGACATTGTCCAGCACCACGAAGAGCACCTGGCCCATCTCGAACGCGTAGTAGTTCGGGCCGACGATCCGGCGCCAGCTATCGGCCTTATCGGCGTTGGAGCGCGCGTCGAAATCGATGTCGTGATTGCCCACCACCAGCCATTGCGGCGCATTGGCCATGGCGGTGACTTCCAGCTGACGGTCCAGCAGGCCGAGATCATCACCCACCACGTCCCCGGCCAGAAGCAGGCAATCGCTCGACCCCAGCCCGGCCTCGATCAGGTCGGTCACAACGCCGTCGCGCAGATAGCCGATCTCGTCATTGGAATAGGTCTGGGGGTCGGCCAGCACGGCGCAGGTGAAGGCTTCGCCGGCTGCGCCGTCGCGGATCAGCGGGAAATTGACCTGCTCGGGCGCCGGGCCGGTGTCCGGCAAGCCGCCAAAGCGCAGCTCGTAGCCCGTACCGCCCGGCTTGTGGGTGTAGAAGAATTGCGGCGCCAGGCGGTGATCGGTGGGCACGCGCCAGCCTGACGGCTGAACGATGGTCAGGTCCATGTCGTCGCGCACGGCGATCTCATAGGCGCCGTTTTCGTCGGTGCGCACCCAGTCGCGCCCGTTGGAGACCAGTACGCCGGCGACGCCCGCCTCGCCCGGGTCGCGCGCACCATTGCGGTTGGCATCCTCGAACACCACGCCGCGAATGGTCTGCCCGCCCGCGCCCGGATTAATGATTTCCGGCGACGCCTCCCAGCGGTCGGCAAGGGCGGCGCCCGGCAGGGCAAGGCCCAGGGCGAGGACAAGAACAAGGCGCATCGCGAATCTCCCATGATCGTTGAGGCCTTGGCTAACAGCCCCGATTGACATCTGCATGACACGCGCCGCTCTGGCCGTCGTGCCCGTTGGCGGGAGGCGGGAGAATAGGCGAGGATGGACGCTCACCGCGAATCGGATCGTGCGCCTTGGCCAGTTTTCGCTTTTCCCGCCTGCCCTTCCTCGACCGGGTCGAGGGCGCCGTGCTCAAGGCCATTGAGGCGGAGGTGGAATGGTTCTGCCTGCCCGCCGGCGCCACGCTGTTCAGCGAGGGCGACGAGGCGGACGCGTTTTATCTGGTGCGCTCGGGCGCGCTGGCGGCCTTCCGCACCGCCGCCGACGGGCGCGCCGAGCTGATCGGCCATATCCGCCAGGGCGAGCCCATTGGCGAGATGGCGCTGGTGGAGGAGCGCCGCCATTCGGCCAGCGTCTACGCCCTGCGCGATAGCGAGCTGGTGCGTCTGCCCAAGCCCGCTTTCGAGACGCTGACGCGCAAGCACCCTTCGCTCATGCGCGAGCTGGCGCGGATGATGATGTTCCGCCTGCGCGGCGGCTCGATGCGTCAGCGCTCGGACCCGAAAATCTTCGCCCTGATCGCCACCTCGCCCACGATCGATCTGGAATACCGCGCGCGCGAGCTGGAAAAGGCGCTGGGCGCCATGGGGCTGACCACGGCGGTGCTCACCGAAGACGCCGCCGGCCTGTCTGGCCAGCGCTTTGACGTGGTCGAGTCGCGCCACGACATCGTGCTCCTGTGCGCGCGCATGTCCGATATCGAATGGACCCAACGCGCCATGGCGCGCGCGGACCGCATCTGGCTCTTGGCGCGGGCCGATGCGCGCCCGTCCACGCCGCTTCTGCCTGAATCGCCCTCTCCCGCGGCACGGCTCAAACTCATCGATGTGGTGATGGTCCATCATGGCGGGGACCGCGCTGCGGCCCGGCCCCAGGAATGGGTGGAGGCCGCCGAGGCCGCGCGCTGCTTCCACTGGCGCCAGGGCCATCGCGAGGACGTGCAGACGCTGGCGCGCACGCTCACAGGCCGGTCGGTGGGGCTGGTCTTGTCCGGGGGCGGCTCGCGCGCCTACGCCCATGTGGGCGCGGTGCGAGCGCTGCGCGACGCGAAGATCAGCTTTGACTTCTATTGCGGCGCCTCCATGGGCGCCATCGTGGCCGCAGGCGTGGCGCTGGGCTGGGAGGACAGCGAGCTGGAGGACCGCATGCGCGCGGCCTTCGTCACCTCCAACCCGCTCAGCGACTGGACACTGCCGGTGGTCAGCCTGATCAAGGGCGCCAAGGTGGACAAGCGCCTGGAAGAGCATTTTGGCGATCTGGACATCGCCGACATGCCCCGGCCCTTCTTCTGCGTGTCATCCGACCTCACTCTGGGCGCGGTACGCGTGCATCGCACCGGACGCCTGCGCGACGCGCTGCGCGCCTCGCTCGCCATTCCCGGCCTGTTGCCGCCCGTGGTGGACGGCGACTCGGTGCTGGTGGACGGGGCGGTGTTCAACAATTTCCCGGTCACCGAGCTCAGAAGCTTCCATCGCGGGCCGAATATCGGCTCGGACGTGAAGCGCACCAATTCCATCTGCGCCGCCGATTTCGTGGATCCGCCGGGCTTTTTCGGCTGGGCGATGCGCCACGGCCTGTCCGATCCGCCCCCCATCGCCTCGCTGCTGCTGCGCGCCGCCCCGGCCGGCACGCTGGACCAGCACGCCGCCACCCGCGACGCCGCCGACCTTCTAATCCTGCCCGAGCTCGACATGGACTTGCGCGAATGGCGCCGCTTCGACGATGCGGTAGAGGCGGGTTACGAAGCCGCCACGAAGATGATCAAGGCGATGGAGCCGGAGGACCTGGCGCGATTTCGTGGTGGGGCGTAAGGGGGCGGGCGCCGCCCCTAGTCAGACAGTGAGGGTTCAGGTTCCGGCGCCCCTTCGTCCGGGCGCCACGGCTCCGCGAAATCCGCCTCGCAGCGCCCCTCCGCCGCCGCCTGGCGCAGGGTTTCGTAGAAGAACGCCACCGCATCCATAATCGGTTCAGGATAGCTCAGTACGAAATGATCGAGATCGTACTCGATATAGGCGAGCGAATGGTCCGGGTTGAGCCGTTCGGCGCGCGCCAGCGCGGCGCGGGACATGTCGGCGGACGGCCACATATGGTCGCGCGCCGCGCCCAGCATCAGCACCGGCATCGCAGCGCGCTCCACCGGAATCTCGGCGCGCGCGACCGCCGTCTCATTGCGCAGAACCTGGCGGCCAAGGGCCAGCACCGCATCGTAATCGCGCAGCAAGACGCCGGGAATGTGCGGCGAGAGCCACGGATAGCGCACGAAATCCAGCGGCTCGCCGCCAAGGGACCAGCTGGAATGAACGCGCAAGGTGCGGTGGGGTGACTGGTGCACCACATGGCTGGGCACAGCCGCCACCGCCGCGTCCATGAGCGGTCCGTCCTCACCGGCCAGTTCATCGCCATATCCCGCCAGCAGCAGTGTGAGCTCCCCGCCCGTGGACACGCCGACAAACCCGATGCACCGGCGCTGCGCGCCGCGCGTGGTGCGGGCGTCCCGGATCACATCGGCAATGGCCTCCAACCGGCCTTCGAACAGCCAGGGCGCAATCTCGCCCTCGCCAAGCCAGTCAGGCAGGGGCCCGCCGCCGAAATGAGAGATCGAGCGGATCGAAAATCCATGGCGCATCAGCAGATGCCCAAACGTCAGGGATGTTGGGAACCGGTTCGTACCGCCGAGCCAGAACCCGCCTTCCGCGCCGCCCACGGCGACGATCATCGGCGGCAGAACCGGGTCATCACTCTGACGTTCGAAATCAACAACCCCGACGCCATCCATCACGCCGCGAGGCAAGAGAGTGGTCTGGAATTGAGGCGGCGGCGTCGGCAGCCGGGGCTGATAATGCGCCCACAAGCGCGCGCCATCGTCTCGCCAGGCCGCCGAAATCGACTCGGGGATGCTGGCGCCCACAATCAGCGGCGTGCTCTTGGCCGCCGCGAACATGAGCATCAGCGCCAGCGCCCCTGAAAGCCCCGCCCAAAGCGCAAGACCGCCCCACAGCGAAAAACTCGCTGACCAACGCAGCATAGCCCCCTCCCATTCACGCCACAGGGGAATGCTGCCTCATTCCAGGTTGGAGGCCAAGCCCCTTAAAACGGCTTGGCGGTCAGGCGGGCGCTGGCGGCGGCTCGGACGGCGCAGGCTCGGGAGCCGCAGGCGCCTGTGGCGGCGCGCTGGAACGGTACGAGAAGGAATCGCGCAATTGGCGCGCGTGCTCGATGTTCTTCAGGCGCGCGCGACCGCCGATCAGGAAGCAATCGATCAGCACCCACAAGCCAAAGCCGCCCAGCGTAATCAGCTTGAATATGCCGGCCACTATGTCGCCGACCAGAAAGCGGTCAATGCCAAGCCCGCCCAGCCAGATATTGAAGCCGAACAACAAGACCGGGTTCTTTTCTGATGACTGAAAGGCAGAAATGAAGCCCGGCCGGTTGGCCTCGGGCAATGATCCGACGATGGACAGAAGTTCGGTTGTATAGCTGTGACGGTTCATAATCCCCCCGCTCGGTAATGTGTCGTGAACACCATGGCGTGTGCGCGTCCGGGCTGTAAAGCGACGATGAGCGGCTATCGCGCCCTTAGCGCGACCAGCCGCTGACCAGACCCAGCGCCGTCTCTACAATCGAGGCGCGCAAACTCACCTGACTGGCGGGATCGGGCATGTCGATATTGAGCGCGAACAGCCAGGTATCGCCATCATGGTCCAGCCAGCCCACATACCAGCCAATGTCCGTCTCTCCTCCAACACGCCAACCGGTCTTGCCGTGCAACGTCCAGCTATCACCGGACGCCTGCGCCATCATGGCGATGACGGAGGCCATGACATCCTCGTCGAAAGGCAGGTCTGCCGCGTGAAGCCGTGAAAGAAAACCGATCTGCTCGCGCGCGCTGATGGCCAGGGGTCCTGCCAACCAGAAGCGGTCCACCAGTGGCGCGTCGCCGATGTCACCATTGCCGTAACCGAGCGACGCCATGTGTGTCTTCATCGCCTCATGGCCAAGCTGGCGCGTCCAGTGCTGATAGGCCCAGACCGTGGAGCGCTGGAACGCTTCCGCAAATGTCTGATCCTGGTTCCAGGCCGCGAAGCTTCGTTCGGTCCCGTCCCATGCCAGTGCGTCCTGCGGGCCGCTGACTGTGCCCGACTGTAATAGAATGAGGCTGTTGGGAATCTTGAAGGTCGAGGCAGGGATGAAGCGTTCGTCGAGGCGCTCGGCCCCGCCGCTCCACTCCCGGCCATCCGAGACGCGCTGGATAAGGATGGCGCCGGTGACGCCGGCGTCATCCAGCAGAGGGTCCAGATCCTGCGCGTGTACGGGCAAAGCCACAGCCATAATAGCTGTAATGGCGGCGAGACATGCCTTCACGCGAACCTCCAGCGCCCAAGCCCGGGAATTCTTTCAGTCTGGCGCCCGCCGCCGCCCTAGAACGGAATATCGTCATCCAGCGTATCCGAGGAGAAGTCCTCGCGCGGCTTGTCCATCTGGCGCTGACCGCCGCCGGAGCGATCCTCCATCTGGTCATGGCCGCCGCGATTGCCGCCGCCATCGCCTTTGGAGTCGAGCATCTGGAGCTCGCCGCGGAATTTCTGCAGCACCACTTCGGTCATGTAGCGGTCCTGACCGTTCTGGTCCTGCCACTTGCGGGTCTGGAGCGCGCCCTCGATATAGACCTTCATGCCCTTGCGCAGATAGTTCTCGGCGACCTTGCTGAGGTTGTCGTTGAAGATCACCACATTGTGCCACTCGGTCTTCTCGCGCTTCTCGCCCGACTGGCGGTCGCGCCAGGTCTCCGAGGTGGCGACAGGAAACTTCGCCATCTTGTCGCCTGACGGCATGGCCTTGATTTCCGGATCGGCGCCCAGATTGCCGACAATGATCACCTTGTTGATGCTGCCCGCCATTACATCCACTCCCACTTGCCGTTTGACGGCATTTTGTTCACATAATGTTCCGCGCGTCAATTCCGCCGCGCGAGTCGCGTCACAGCGAACACGAGGCGGGCGCGCGAGTCTACCGCGCTGACCTGCGCCGCGCTGAACGCCACTGCGCACAGCGGTGTTGTGGCGGACGCGGGCGCGCCGGTCTAGTTAGGACATGTTTGCTGGAGAGTTTTATGAGAGAGCCGCTCAAGACCATTTCCGTGCGCGGCGCGCGCGAGCACAATCTGAAAAACGTGTCGGTGGATTT
>JAIUMW010000157.1 GCA_022565365.1 Oceanicaulis sp. | reverse complement strand
CTCCGTGTACGTAATCGACGCGTGCCTGGATGATCTCCTCGTCGAAGTCGAGGAAGATCTCTTCTCCTTCCAGACCCGTATCGATGGCGAGGCCGCGACCTTCCTCGTCGAATACCGGGCCGACCAGATTGGCCAGATCGCCCAGCGCGTCTTCGCCGGCGAACATCTCGACCAGGTCCAGAATTTCGTTGAGGCCATCGATATCCAGCCGGTTCTGGGTGAAATCGATGTAAGGCATCGGCAGCAGCTGGAAGCCAGGCGGCAGCCCCGGCAGGAAACCGGTGTTGATGTTGACCTCGACGCCTTCGATCCGGGCTTCCAGGAACTCGTCCATGCCGACCAGACCGGCTGAATCAACAGACGCCTTGACCGACAGGTACTGAGGCAGCGCCGCAGAAAGCCCCGGAATCTCGAAACCACCAAGGCCGATGGGCTGGATAATCGCCATACCCAGGTTGGCATTGTCGATCTCGATCCCTACCCGATCATCCCCGCGCGGAATGATCGATCCAGAATCCGGATCGGATTCGCCAATGCCGGCAAAGCCACTTACATTGATTGCCCCGATCTGCATCATCTGGACGTCGTGATACAGATTCGCAGGAATAAGGCCAGTAGGATCGAATTCCTCGATCAGGTCGCCGATCAGACCCATCTCGGCCCGCACGAAGTCCTTGCGCTCTCCCAGCGAGAAGAGGAAGGAGCCTTCCAGGTAGAGGAACTCCGCAATCGCGAGCTCTGCCCATTCGACCCGCGCACGGATCTCGAGCCTTGAGCCGAAGTCAAGGAACACCGACTCCCCCGGGGTGACCAGCTCCCATCCGTCTGGACCGAAACCAGTGAAGTCGATCGCGCTTGCAAGCGGATTGACTGGAGTCACGAGCAGAAGATCGAGCCCGGTGCCTGTTCCTGGAGGTGGAGGCAGGTACGAGTTTCGCTCGATGCTTACCCCGGTCAGGTCTGCGTAAAGGACATCCCCAAGCCCGACTATGCCTGCACGTTCGATATCCAGCTTGAAAGCCTGATACCCAGTGACGAACTGCATGAGCCCGAAATTCACACCCGAAGCAAAGATGCCTACTGTGTCGCCGGGATCGCCATCACCAAAATAAGGGCCACCAAACCCGAGAAACGCATCCACGTTGGTCGCCGCAATGGAGAAGTATGGCAACAACTGGGATTCCGGCGGCGCCGGAGCGATCGGTTCGACGAAGGTCAGATCGAGATAATTGAAGTTGCCCAACGTGAAGGTAAAGTCGCCGCTCAGGTGCACCAGGCTGTCGATAGCCATCAGGCCACCGCCCACCTGGAGCTGGATGACCTGGCCAATGGATCCGGGCGTATCAATGACGACCGAGCCATCGCCGAACGAGAGGTCCAGGTCAGCGAGACCGATATCGAGGGTGATCCCGTAGGGAATCTCGAGCGGTCTCGCCTCGAAGTCGATTGTCCGACCAAGGAAATCACCGGTATTTATGACCAGTTCGACGCTGTCCGCTTGCAGGTCCAGACCGTCGACACCAACAATGCCCACGAACTCGCTGCGACCGACGGCAGACACCCAGGCGCCCCCAGTGGTCGGACTGATCAGCAGTGCCGCCGCAATCTCGATGTCGTCGACCTGCAGGCCCACTCCAGCGTGGCCCGCAAAGATATCTATGCCACCGAAGGCAAACCCTGCATAAAGTACCTCTGCCACACTGCCATCACTGAGCACGACAGTCTGAAACTCGAGCTGGAAATTGAACTCGTCTTCATACTGGACAATGTCGAAAAGGTTGATCGAAAGACCGCCCGAGAACTGGAACAGACTGCCGAAATCAGGCTCTGGATATTCCAGCGTGACACCTACGCCAGGCAGATCAAGGCGAGGCAGGAAGCTGATGAATTCGGCAAGCGTGAGCTTTGCCCAGTCGATATCCAGCTCGGGGAACTCATCCGCGATCTCTTCCAGCGTTACTGGCGGCCAGTCGTCCAGCAATTCCGAAGTCAACGAAATGTCCACGCCGGGCAGCCCAAGCGCGGCAATTTCCTGAACCAGGTCTGCGAGCGCCATTTCGTCCCAGTTCTGATCCGGGAACTCGGACGCGAGGTCGTTCATCCTGACTTGCGGCACATCCAGAAACAGCCCCAGATCCAGCATGCTGATGCCTTCGTAGTCATCACCAAAGCCGAAATCGATCGGGGACAGGTCGTAGTTGATGGCTTCGCCAGATCCGGGCAACCGCAGATAGGACAACGCGATATCGGTGGCACTGATGTCCACGTCAGGAATACCGGTAAAGCCGAGCCTGCCCACCAGGCTCTCCAGCTGAACCCACTGGCGACGTGGGTTGTCTCGATCGATATAGACGCCAAGACCGAAATTGAGGTCCTCGACCACGAAGCCGATCGGGTCCAGGCTGTCGCTTCCCGGGAAACCGAGGAAACCATCCACACCGACGGCAGTGAATTCCAGCGAATTGACCTCAGTGACGGAGCCATCGCTGAGTACCAGATCACGGGTCACGCTGGTGAACGAGAAAAAGCCTTCAACCGTCAGCACACCCAGCAGATCCAGCGTGAGGTCCGCCTCGATGCCAAGTAGTTGGCCGCTGAAATCGAAAGTCAGCTCCGTTTCTGCACCGCCATCGATCTCGAATCCTGCCACCGATGCGCCAAGGCCCTCGCGCAGGGTGAGCTCCCTTTCGCTGTAATCGATGGCCGTACCGTCACGGGCGGCCGTGTTGACTGCGAACAGGGCGTCGTCTGCCCGCACTTCGAAGAGACCGCCACCGGAGAATCCGACGGAGTCCGTTCTTGCAATGGACGAGACCCAGATCCGGCTGGGATCCAGCAGGTCAACCGACAGCACGATCCCGAAACTGGCATTGTCCAGATCGAAACCGATGTCCTCGTAGCCGACGAACAGGGAGAGATCCTGCAACGCAAACGTGAACATCCCGACAGGGGTTGTAGAACCGTCATCCAGCGCAACGGTCGTGAAGCTCTGGGTGATGTCCAGATTGATTTCCAGGTCGAGCAGGTCAAAGGCCCGCAGCCGGAAGGTGCCGCCGATAATGGCCACCGGCAGCTCCGAGCGAGCCATGTCGAACTCGTAGCCGTAGTCCGATATCGCCAGCGGCAGGCCTGTCTCCTGGCTGAAATCAACTATCGAACCGTCGGCGGCATCCAGATTCAGCCCAAGAAACAGGTCCGTACCCGAAATTTCCACCGTGTCGAAGCCAACCAGGCCGGCGCTTCCGATCTCGCCTCTTATGGCTGACCACTGACGTGCCGTTTCGCCGGGCTCGGGCTCCGCTTCGGCCATCTCCAGAATCACGAAGCTGGCATCGGTGATCCCGAAGCCCATTTCATCTTCTGTACCCGGGTTGAAGCCGACGAAGAAATCAGTATCGGTCGCGCCAATGGCCAGAACCTCGACCTCTACATCCTCGTCCTCACCTTCCCCGGTACCAGGCGTCACGCGAACGGTTTCGGATGTCCGCTCGTAGATGATGTTCGTCTGTGCATGCAGGAAATCGAACGCACTGATGCTTACGAATCCGGACGCCTGGATACGAGGCCCGAATGTCCCCGGCATATCCAGAATCACTGTACTTTCGGATCCGAAGGTTGCCCCTTCCGCTGCAGACGCCTGAAAATCGATGGTCGTGAAATCGATAGGGCTCGGGACCGGCCCCACGCCAGGAACGCGGACGATCACGTACGCATCCAGATTGATGCTTACCTGCAGGCGCTCGCCTTCAATTTCGAGCGCATCGGGCATGCCTTCGAGTGCAATCCGTCCTGCGCTGGCTTCCAGCGACAACCAGTTCCTTGTCAGGTCCGGGATGATCGCATTGCTTTCACGCATGAACGAGAACGTGAAACTCACGTCTTCCATGGTGATTCGA
Source organism: Oceanicaulis sp. (assembly GCA_022565365.1). GTDB lineage: Bacteria > Pseudomonadota > Alphaproteobacteria > Caulobacterales > Maricaulaceae > Oceanicaulis. The sequence goes on along the minus strand of JAIUMW010000157.1, from coordinate 3,709 downwards.
GGCCCGTCGGGAATCCCCGCAGAGGCATTGAGATTGCCCGCGCCGATGGTGAACCCATACACCTCGACCTGCTGCAAAAGACTTACGCTGTCTCCCTGATCGCCATCCAGTTCCACGGTGTTGCCGTCGGGGAGCTCGATCATGTTGCCCGGGTCGATATTGAGCGGGCTTACATGAGACAGCACGGCCGTACGGCTCAGCACAGCCTCGAATGCAAAGGTACCCGACACCGAGAAGAAGTCGGCTACCCGCAAGCCCATTTGCATTTCGGCACCGATGAACTCGCCCCGGCCACCTTCGATATCCAGTATGAAAGTATCTTCCGAGCCGACTTCCACACCCAGGTCACTGATCGTGCGCGCATAATCGACGACCGAACCGTCGCTGGCCGCCATATTCAGCTCGATACTTACGTCCGTAACATTGTCAACCTGAAACTCTGTCTCCGGCAGGCCCACGAAACCGACTTCCCCGACCTGCGCCTGAGCCGAGATCCAGCTGCGCCCTCCTGACAAGTCACGAACGAAGGCAAACGCAAAGCCGATATCCTCTGCGATGAAGCCGGTACGGTCATCGTCGCCCGATCCCGGAACCCCTACGAAGACATTGATGGATCCACCAGTCAGGTTGATCGTTTCTGCGTCAACTGCTGACCGGGAAAGACCGTCGGCCACAACCACCGTGGTGTCGGTCTTCTCGAATGCGACACTGCCCTCTATGACAATCGCATCCATGATATTGGCTTCGAAACCAAGCGCTTCGAACACCACCGTGTTGGTCGAGAGATCATCCGTGAACGTGTAGTCGACGCCCGCAACGCCGACCTGCTCACCCTTGTCCACCGTCGTATCGGCATCCGTGAATGCCACCACCACTTCATCGACGCTGATGCCACCAAGGCCATCGATACCCGCTTCGAAACTGCCATTGCTCATCTCGAAGGCGAGGCGGTCTCCGCCCGCAACGAGACCGAATTCGGCATCTACCAACCGGACGTAAGCGGGCCCAACCTCCAGTTCCGCAGTGAGGTCCTGACCAGCAGCCACGATCTCATCGCCGGTCTTGCCGAAACTGAGGCTGCCGGACACCGAGACGAAGTCCGCAACATCCACGGAAAAGTCGCGAATCCCGAACCCGACGGTGTCCCTGGCGATGTCCTCCGAGAAGCTGTAGGCGAGCGTACCGACCTCCAGCTTCTGCGCCTCCGCCACTTCGGTGTTCTGATTGGTGAACTGAATCACTATCTCTGAAGCGACGATTTCGCCGAGGCCGTCAATTCCTGACTCGAAGCGCCCATCGCGAGTTTCGAAAGCGAACTTGTCGTCACCTGCCAGCATCCCGAAGTTCGCATCCAGCAAGCGCAGATAGACGGGGCCAGCCTCCAGGCTTGCCGACACATTCTCGCCGACCGCAATGATTTCATTGTTCTGCAGCTTCAGGCCGATGCTGCCGGACAGGGAGACGAAGTCGAGCATGTTGACTTCGAAATTTTCGAGGCCAAATGCGATGGTTCCAGCACCGATCTCGCTGAACGTGTATTCCAGATTGCCGACCGAGATGTCGGTATCCGCCTCGATCTCGGTGTCGCTGTCGGTGTACTGAACGAACACCCCTTCCGAGGTCATGTCCGCAAGCGGGCCAAGCGCCACCTCCAGACCTGGAGCGCTGTCTTCACCTTCCGGACGCTCGCTGCTGAGTTCGAACGCGAAGCGGTCAGCACCCGCGACAAGCCCGAACTGGACGTCATTGAGTCGCGCATAGACGTCCTCGGTGGCTTCGAGCGACGCACTGACCCCCCGACCCACTGCAATGAGCTCCGTTCCCGCATCAGTACTTTGCAGCTGAAATCCGAGATCACCGCTGAGGGTGACGAAGTCCTGCACATTGACGTGGAAGCCTTCCAGGCCAAATGCCATCGTTCCCGAGCCGATTTCGCCGAAGGTGTACTCGAGGTTGCCGACATCGATGTCGGTACCTTCGGCAATCTCTGTGTCCTGATCCGTGTACTGAACGAACACGCCATCAGCGACCAGATCTCCCAGCGGGCCGAGCCCAACCTCAAGCCCCGGCGTGCTGTCTTCACCGTCCGGCCGCTCGCTTCCCAGTTCGAACGCGAAGCGGGACGGACCAGCAACCAGACCAAACTCGGCATCATTGAGGCGCACGAACAGGTCATCGGTAGCTTCCAGTGCGGCGCTCACACCCTGACCGACAGCTACCAGCTCGGACCCATCGTCCACATCCTGCAGCTTGAAGCCGAGGCTTCCTTCCAGGGTGATGAAGTCCAGGATGGATGCCTGCAGCCCTTCCAGAGTGAACGCAATCGTTCCTGCATCAATCTCGCCAAACTTGTAGTCCAGCGTGCCGACATTGACCTCGGTATCGGCGGCAATGTCCGTGTCTGCGTCAGTGTACTGAACGAGAACATCGTCCACCGTGGCATCGGCCAGTGGCCCGAGGCCCAGCTCCAGGCCGGCGGCTGTATCTTCCCCTTCAGGCCGCTCACTGCGGAGCTCGAAGGCAAAACGATCCGATCCCGAAACCAGACCAAAATCCGCATCGTTGAGGCGGACGAAATAGTCGTCTGAAGCCTGCAGGCTCGCATTGACACCCCGACCGACGGCAGCCAGCTCGGTACCCTCACCGGTATCCTGGAACTTGAAGCCAAGATCGCCGCTCAAGGTGACGAAATCGACCACCTCAGCATGGAAACCTTCCAGACCGAACGCGATCGTGCCGGCTTCGATCCCACTGAACTGGTAATCAATAGCACCGACTTCGAGTTCGGTGTTTGCGTCAATCGTGGTGTTGCTGTCGGTGTACTGGACGAACACACCATCCGCCACCATGTTACCGAGCGGTCCAAGCCCCACTTCCAGGCCAGGCGCGCTGTCTTCGCCGTCCGGACGCTCGCTGCTCAGTTCAAAGGCAAAACGATCGTCACCCGCCACGAGACCGAAACCCGCGTCGTTCAGACGTACGAAGATGTCATCGGTGACTTCGAGACCTGCAGAGACTTCGTTGCCAGTCGCAACCAGTTCGCTGTCCTGTATCCGGAAACCGATGTTGCCGTCGACTCGAACAAAGTCCGCGACGTTTGCCGAGAAACCGAGCGCGGTGAATGCAATCACACCGGCTTCGATACCGTCATCAAAGCTGTATTCGATACCACCGACTTCCAGGTCTTCGCCCTCGGCGACAGCACCATCGTCATTGGTGTACTGGATCATCACGTCACTGGCCGACACGCTCGCCAGTTCTCCGAGCGCGGCGTCGAACACACCGCCGGTCAGCTCGAAGCTGAACTGTTCTTCACCCAGGATCAGGCCGAAGTCTGCGTCCTCGAGTGAAACAAAGTAGTCGTCCGACACCTCGAGCGAAGCCGACATCTCTTCGCCAACCGCGACCAGGTCTTCGCCCTGCAGGCGGAAGCCGACATTGCCGCTGACGGCAACGAAGTCGGCCACATTGGCCGAGAAGTCTTCGGCGCGGAACGCGACCGTCCCGGCTTCGATTTCGTCTTCGAAGGTGTACTCGATGCCACCGACTTCCAGCTCCTCGCCTTCGGCGACCGCGCCTTCGTCGTTGGTGTAGCGAATCAGGATGTCGCCGGCTGAGGCGTCGCCCAGATCGCCGAGCTGGGCGGCGAATTCACCACCCGTGAGCTCGAAGCTCAGCTGCTCTTCACCCAGGATCAGACCGAAGTCTG
>JAIUMW010000156.1 GCA_022565365.1 Oceanicaulis sp. | reverse complement strand
ATTCGTAATGGATAGACGCCTTTTAATCAATTTCCGAAATGCAACTCCTTCCGCTAACGTCCCGCCATCGACAAAGCGGGTGCCGGCCCGGCGCCTGGACGAGGGAGACCGCGCATGAACCAGCAATTCGCACCGAAGACGTTTGAGCCCGCCCTTCACGCTTCCGCCGACACGGTGGCGGTCGCCGTCGCGGAGGGTGACGGGATCGGCCCGGAAATCATGCAGGCCACGCTCAGGGTGCTGCGCGCAGCCGGCGCCCGCATCACGCCGGTTCCGGTGCAGCTCGGGCGGGCGGTCTACGAGGCCGGTACCGCATCCGGCGTCTCGCCCGAGGCCTGGGATATTCTTCGGGAGACCGGCGTGCTCCTCAAAGGGCCGATCACCACGCCGCAGGGGACGGGTGCGAAATCGGTCAATGTGACCCTGCGCAAGAGCCTCGGCCTCTTTGCCAATATCCGCCCCTGCACCGCCTTCGCTCCCTATGTGGCAACGAAGCATCCCGGCATGGATGTGGTGATCGTGCGCGAGAACGAGGAAGATCTCTATGCGGGGATCGAGCATCGCCAGACTGACGAGGTCTACCAGTGCCTGAAGCTGGTCTCGCGGCCCGCCACCGAGCGGATCATCCGCTACGCCTTCGAATATGCGCGCGCACACGGGCGCAGGAAGGTCTCGTGCTTCTCCAAGGACAACATCATGAAGATGACCGACGGGCTGTTCCATCGCGTCTTCGAGGAGGTCGCGGCGGAATATCCGGAGATCGCGCATGATCACTGGATCATCGATATCGGTGCGGCGCGCCTCGCCGCCGATCCGGGGCGCTTCGACGTGATCGTCACCGGCAATCTCTATGGCGACATCATCTCCGATATCGCAGCCGAAGTCGCGGGCTCGGTGGGGCTCGGCGCTTCCTCGAATATCGGCGAGAACGGCGCCATGTTCGAGGCGATCCATGGCAGCGCGCCCGATATTGCGGGCCAGGGCAAGGCCAACCCGTCCGGGCTGCTGCTCGCCGCCGTGCAGATGCTCGAGCATCTCGGCCAGGGCGATGTCGCGGCGACGATCCGCAATGCCTGGCTCGCCACCATCGAAGCCGGGATCCATACGGCGGATATCTACAAGCGCGAGATCTCGTGCGAGCTTGTCTCGACACAAGGTTTTGCTGACGCGGTGATCGCGCGGCTGGGCCGCGAGCCTTATGCGTTGACGCCGGCTCGTACCGGCGCCCCGGTCACCGCCCCGACCATTCCGCAGATCGTGCGGCGCCGGCCTGCGGCGAAGGAACTGGTGGGGATCGATGTCTTCGTGCATGCGGCGGATGTCGACGTGGACAGCCTCGCCGACAAGCTGCTCATCGCCTCGAGATGCCAGCCGGTCGCCGTGACCATGATCAGCAACCGTGGCGTCAAGGTATGGCCGCAGGCTCAGGTGCAGACACTCCTCACCGATCACTGGCGCGTGCGCTTTCTGTTCACGGTTAAGGCGAATAACGGGTTGCCCTGGCAATTGCTGCACGCCCTCACCCTCGGCGGGGTCGAGGTCATCAAGACCGAACAGCTCTACCGCTTCGACGGCGAACGCGGCTATTCCCTCGGCCAGGGTGAGTGAGGCCACCCACCCCCGGGGGAATACACCGAAGTCAACGGGGGCAGAGCCCCCGTGACGCCGATCGTGCCAGATTCGCCGTCTACCGGAGACAGTGGATGCGGTCCGGCAGTTGCAATTGCGGGCCAGAATGCGGCGGGGGCAGATTTTCATCGCCACTTCGCGAAAGCCTTCTGGTTGCCGCACATTGCCCACCCAGGGCCCTGTACGCCATCATTGCATCAGGCGGGTACCGGCTGGCGAACGCAACGATGTGTCGAAGCAATGAATTGGAACGCTCGACCCGGCTCTGTCCATCAGGATAGCGTTGGAAACACTTCTGACGATCTTGCTTCGCGCGCAAGACCGGCGCTTTCCTCGTGGTGCTGCCATGTCGACTCCGGCCAAGCGTGCACCCTTCCATTCCTGAGAATGAGTGCACGACCAATGCTCAGGCTGGCGCGATCACGTTCGGCGATGCCGTGGGCTTTCATTTTCATTGGCTGATAGGCGGGAATTAGCCAATGTTTACCAGCAACGATTGGTAGTTCGAAAGGTTAACCCGTGCTTTCAGGGTTCAGGGCCAGCCGGTTTCCGCTCCGGTCGAATATCGCGTAAGCCGAAAGATCGCGACCCTGAACGACGTCGTCGGCCATTTTCTCGAGATGGGGTGTTGCAAGATCGCGTTCGGGCATCCGCCCGCCCTGATCGGTCAGGGTGGAAACCATTACCATATCCCATGGCTGCCCGACGCTGTCGGCCTCGGCCACGAGCGCTTCGAAGCTGATCTCGGGTGCGAGTTCGAGATCGTTGGCCATGACCGGCGTGAGCGTGCCACTGGCCTCGTCGGGCCCACGCTGTTCGGCCACCTCAATAGAAAGCAGAACGAGAAGCAGACGTTGCGACACATCGCTTTCGACGCCTTCGGCGATCAGGTCGTCAAAATCGGTCCGATCCATCTGATTCTCCTCCGCTCAATGCGCGTTTCACCCTCGACGGCCCGCCAATCGACAGCGCTCCCCGCTCGCGTTGTGTGCCATTATTCAGCAGTATGGGCAATGGAAGCCGTCGACCCCGGTTCGAAGCAAGGTCATATCGATGTGCTCTTTCGCATCAGAGCATTACGAAACGCCCTGAAAATCGTTAATGCCTGACGCAAGGCATGCGATGAAGCCACAAGGGCGCAGATGGCATCATACGAAGCGGGATCAAGGGGAATTCCGCCGTCTCCCCGGCCTCCGCAAGCTTCCTTGGGATGCCGGCATTTTTCTCGACGAAATACACCCATTCCTCGATCAGTTGAGGCCAATTCGCGATGTGATCGAACCTCGCGGCGTTCAGGCCATCGAGGATCCGGTGGGCAACCGTTTCGTATGCAAGGCGTTCTGCCAGTTCATCTTCAGTAAACGAAGTCTCGTTATTGAAAGACTATTGAAAGACTATAGCCGCAAGATGACGGCATCACACAATTCCGGCAGCCTGTTCGAATCCACAACTTCCATGGTGCTGGCCAGTGATCTCAACAAACGTCGCCGTGCGACGAACGAGTCTGAAGTTCCGCGGCTGGCACGAATCAGGAAAACTTGGAGCTCACGGGCACCGCCGCTGCGAGAGCGCATTTGCATAGAATTGCGGCCACCGGAACGGCGGGCGAGATAGCCTGGGCGCATCAATCATCTGCCCTGATCAGGCAGCGACCGTTTCCGCTTTTCGATTTTGACACATCTTATGGAGACGTCACAGGAGAGCAGGAAGCTGAACCTGCGCAAGTTGTTGATCTGACTTGCTTTTCTGACCCGGGAAAAAGTGGTAGCGGAGGAGGGACTCTCTACCACGAAATCCTAAGCCATTGAAAAGCAATGACAATTTCTGCCGGACTAGATCCCAGCGTGTCTCATTGATACAGTACCAATTCACGATCGGTCAAGCCTGAAATGCCCCGCCGCAGCTCTTAGAAAAGATGATGAACCACACTGAACGGGAAAGGCTTGAGGCGCGTCGCCATATTCGAGAAGGCTCATGCATCGAAGTTTATGGTTTGAAAAGGCAATTTAAGGTTTTATTTAAACTCAAATTGCACACGAGAGGTCTCTGCAAATGCTACGGTAAGAAGATTAAAGTAAACTGGTTCTTTACTTAAAAACTGGCTGCCAATCCCAATCTGGAGCTTATCCCACAAGCCATTGAATCCATCATATATATGATGTTCACGCTTTGTTATAAAATTCTGACAGCTCACTTTCTTGAGTATGGATCCTGCGGTCGGTCGCTACAGCGCCAATGCGGCTGAACTAACATGGCTAGTGGAAAGTCGGTACGCCAGGGAAGGACGGTGCCATGCGAAACCCAGAGCAATCGGCAGGCCGGAAGGTGTTTATGCCATTTCTCTCGCGAGGACCTCGGCTTGCTGCACCACTTTTTTGATCGCCTCGGATTGAAGATCCGGTGGAAAGCCATGCTTCCTCAAAATGCGTCGGATGCTGACACGCATCTTCTTGCGCACATCATCCCGTCGCCACCAATCCACCCGGGCGTTTTCCCGCACGGTCATGACCAGTTCCGTGGCGATGATGCGCAGCTCTTCGTTACCCATCAGCTCCACGGCACTCGCGGTTGAAGCCAATGCATCGTAGAACGCGACCTCTTCCGGAGACAGCCCGTCTTCCGGCTGTTCCTGCAGCTCCTTCGCAATAGCGATCAGTTCCTGGATCACCTGCAGCGCATCGACGCTGCGATTGTGATATCTCGCCAAAGCCTCTTCGAGACGTTTCGAGAATGCCTCCTTCTTGGTCGTGTTCGTTCTCGTCCGAGTGCGGATCTCGCCATTGAGCAGCTTCTTCAAAGCCTCCACCGCGAGATTCTTGTGCTGGGTGTTTTTCAGCCCCATGAGGAACTCGTCGCTCAAGACGCCGATATCGGGGCGATCAATTCCCGCTGCTTCCAGGATATCAATGATCTCGGTCGAGGCGACAGAGCGGTTCAGAAGCTGGGATATTGCAAGGTCGACCTCATCAATGCTGCGTCCACCACGAACGCCGGCATCCATTTTCCGGATAGCGGCCTGCACGGCTGTGAAAAAGCCGACTTCGTCCTTGGCCTCCTCTGCTTCTGGAGAGCCTGACGCGATCCGAAAGGCTTTGACGAGGCCAGCAACCGCCGTCATGAACCGCTTCTTCGATTCAGTGCGATCCTTGGGGACCTTTCCATCCACCTTGAGGTTCAACACGTGCTCGATCGCGACTGGCAGCATCCTGATGCGATCCTGCGGGGTCCCACGCACGGCTGTCATGTAGTCGACCCCGTGGAACAGGCTCCGCATGATATCGAGCTGTGTCAGGAACGCATGAACAGCTTCCCCCTGATCGATCCCTGTCTGCTTGCGATCGGCATTCGAATAATGATTCAGTGCAGCCTTCAGATCAGCGGCGAGCCCGATGTAATCGACGACGAGCCCCGAGGGCTTGTCGCCAAAGACCCGGTTGATCCGCGTGATAGCCTGCATCAGCCCATGACCCTTCATGGGCTTGTCGACATAGAGTGTGTGCATGCACGGAGCGTCGAAACCCGTGAGCCACATGTCGCGGACGATGACCAGCTTGAACGGATCTGCAGAATCCCGATAGCGGGTTCGTAGCGTCTCCAAACGGGCTTTCGATCTGATATGAGGCTGGAACTCTGATGGGTCTTGGGCAGCCCCGGTCATCACGACTTTCACCTGGCCTTCGCCATCCTCGTCAGCATGCCAATCTGGACGGGCGGCAACGATCCGTTTGTACACCTCGACGCAGATCCGCCGCGACATGCAGACGATCATTGCTTTCCCGCCATCCATGGCCTCAAGGCGGGCGTCGAAATGCCTGAGAATGTCCTCGACCACCTTGTCGAGCCGGGAATCAGAGCCGACCAGAGCTTCAACACGCGACCATTTCCGCGTCATCGCATTGCGGGTCTCATCGTCGATCTCAAGCCCGTGGTCTTCGGCGTCTTCGAGAATCTCGTCGTACTCGGCGTCGAGGAATTCTCCAGCTTCCTCGCCGAGCTCGATCCTGGCCACCCGGCCCTCGTAATAGATCGGGACCGTGGCTCCATCTTCCACGGCCTGAGCGATATCGTATATGTCAATATAATCCCCGAAGACCGCCTGCGTGTCGGCGCCGACGAGCGAAATCGGCGTGCCGGTAAATCCAACGTGGATCGCCGACGGCAAGGCCTGACGAAGATAATGGGCAAAACCGTAACGGGTCTCACCCGTCTTCGCGTCCACCTTGGCCTCAAACCCGTACTGCGTCCGGTGCGCTTCGTCGGCGAAGACAATGACGTTCGATCGGTCCGTCAGCTGACCAAACTCTGTCTCTCCCTTGGCCGGACGAAACTTCTGCATCGTCGCAAAGATTACGCCGCCAACCTGTCGCCGACCGAGCTTTTGACGCAGATCCGAAATGTCCTCCGCCTGTTCGGGCGTTTCACCGAACAACTCTTCACATCGCGAAAACGTAGCGTAGAGCTGATTGTCGAGATCATTGCGGTCAGTGATGACGACGATCGTTGGGTTTTCCAGCTCGGGATGGCGCATCAACCGACCAGCGAGGAAGGCCATTAGCAGAGATTTTCCCGATCCCTGCGTGTGCCACATCACACCGCCGCGTCCGTCGAGCTCCCTCGCACGCAGAACGGAACCGACCGCCTTTCGGACGGCGTGGAACTGATGATAGCCCGCGATTTTTTTGATCGGCCCTTTGCCTTCATCCTCAAAAACCATGCAGAACCGCATGAGCTCAAGGATGGTGGCCGGCGCAAGCAAGCCGTGGATCAGGGTCTGGAGTGCAAGATCGGTCCCGTCTTCAACCCGGCTCTCACCATCGACCGTTCGCCACCGCATGAACCGATCGAAATTCGCCGAGATCGAGCCGTAGCGGGCCGTTACCCCCTCGGAAATCACATTGAAGGCATTCGTCCGAAACAACGCCGGAATATGAGCTTTGTAGGTCTCGATTTGATTATAGGCACCTTTCAATGTGCCGGTCTCGGTCCCTTTCAGCTCGATCACGATGATCGGCATACCGTTGAGGAAGATCACGATGTCGGGCCGGCGTGCGGTATTCCCGACGACCTCGAACTGGTTCACGACCAGCCAATCATTCTCGCCATCATCCCAGTCGACGATCCTCGCGATCGCATTACGTTCTTCGCCGTTCTCGAACCAGGTCACTGGCACCCCACCCACGAAGAGGGCGTGAAGGCGGCGGTTTTCGGAGATCAGGTCGCCTGCAAACTCCGTGTCACGCACCCGGTTCAGCACTGTCTGAACCGCCTCGGACGGAAGGGACGGGTTGAGACGCCGGATCGCTTCATCGAGGCGGGTCAACAGAAGAACGTCGTGAAAGCTCTGCCGAACCGGGGCATCCGCCTCTGGCGAGACGTTCATGCCAGGGAGATACGTAAAGCCAAGCCCCTGAAGTTCGTCCAGGGCCCATCTTTCGAGATCGTCTTCGCTCGCAAACGCCATCAGGCTTCCTCCTCATCGTGGGTTCGGATCTGCCGGTTCAGGCGTGCCAGATGCTCTCTGAATGTCGCTTCCAGCTTCTGGATATGGACGGAGAGCCAGTCGATCATGCTGGGCCAGATCTCCCGATTGTAGCCGTCGAAAGGTCGGGAATAGACAATCAGGCTCTGTTTCTTGTCATCCATTCTGCGCCAGACCAAAGGGGCCCCAAATTTTCCCTCCAGCTGGTCTTTCTGGGCGAAGAGCTGATCAAATAACCACTTGTTCTCAGATGCCTCGGACCGGCCCAGGTTGACCTCGACCCTCGCTTCATCCCGCGAAAAGATCATCTGGAAAGGGCAGGAACGTACTCCGGATCCAGCGCTGAGCCAGTGATTCCGAGCAGGATTGATGTTCCGGTATATCTCGACCCCATCCGCACGTAGCCGTTCCAATGCCGCCTCCCAAAACTCGTAGCGCAGCTTATGGCGTTGCTTCTGGGTGTCGTGAGTGACCTTTTCCTCGTTATCCTTGGTCGACATGCCGATCATAAAATCAGCAGCCT
>JAIUMW010000155.1 GCA_022565365.1 Oceanicaulis sp. | reverse complement strand
TAAACTTCTGCCTGGAAATGTTGCGAATTGAATGATTGACATTTTTCGTATACTTATCCCACAAAACAGAGTTGGCCTCATTTTGATATCAAACAAGTGCTTGAATCATCTTCCAGAAACCTTCTTGCATTGTCTATACAACTTTTCACCGTACTTGGTGACAAATCTAAAGTTCACGTAGGCTTCATGTTGAAGAAAGGTTGGATGATAAGAATGTTTAGAAGGATAACAGCGATTAAGTAAAGCGTGTGTCTAATCCCTTTCGAAGCAAATGGGCACAAGTTTTTCTCAAGATGAGAGCCGAGAGGAGACTGTTCGTATTTGAGGTTGTGGGAGACATGGTGAGAAAGAGTTATTGTGAAAAAGGAAAAAATGGTGAGAAAGAGTTATTGTGAAAAAGGAAAAAATGGTGAGAAAGAGTTATTGTGAAAAAGGAAAAAATAGCTCCACTCTCGCGTTCTGTGTGTCCACAAATGATTTCATGAATAAATGGGGGCGGCTCAGAAAAATCAGCACCGTGCTAAATCCAATTTTTTTGCAATTTTGCACACACGTTACCTGGTAATTGTTGGTGTTGATGAGAAGGGGAATGTTGTGTGTTTGATATGTTAAGATCATCAGCTGACAAACTCACACAACACACAGCAGTCACAACACTGTTGAACACGTTGCAAGAATCAAAGATCAACATTGCTTTCTTCGATGCATGATTGCCAATACAATTATTTTCTATATTCAACTCTACAAGCGTCTTGTTTTGTTTCAGAAAATCAGCCTAATTCCAAGCTCCTAGATTACATATACTGTTGCTTGAAAGATCCAACTTTTCCAAAGTATCATTCTGCTTGAGAGCATCTGCCAAAGTCCAAGCTCCAAAATCACAAATATTGTTATTCAACAGAATCAACTCAGTAAGTGTGGTATTCAGCTTGAGAGCTTCAGCCAAAGCCCAAAATCCCTTGTCAGATAAACAGTTGGAGGTGAGATTCAACTTTGTGACAACATTATTCCTCTCCAACTGCCCAGCAAGCGATGGAATTTTATCATCTGATACTTTCAGAGTCAAGTCTGTGGTTGAACCAGGGAAAAGTGACTCAGAACTGGATTGTAAGGTACGTTTTCTTTACTTGTTGTGAAGCATGTCAGGCAATGTTAATTCTGGCTGAATCGTCAGCAATAAAGAATTTTGAAGGAGAGATGGTGTTGACACAGTATTATTGTGGACACTTTGGAATGTGGAAGTGGAAAATTTTCATAATTAATGCATTTGTGTGAATAGTTCACATTTTGCACTCATGATTTTGTCACATGACGAGTTCCACACCACAAAAAGCTTCAAAACTACTGATTCAGTACAGCACCACAAGTGACTCAATATCACAATTATTCTCAAAAGATAAGCATGATGGCATATATCAAGAAGAATTCTTCCAATCGCTAATGGCTTGATTGAGCTCAGTTCAAGAAGCCTCTTCATGAATTTCTTAGTGATGAAATGAGTGTATATCCTTTGCAAAGGCTGAAAAATAAATTCCCACTTCAACCATGCCAAAGTTTGGGAAACTGTACAGAGTCTTTGGTCAACTGTAAATAGTATATAATGAAATGTTTCCGTTCTCTATTCCATTTGAAATTGTTTCCACGATCAGAAAAGGAAAAATGAAAGATTGGCTAATGTTGTTCACAATTATATCAAATGTCACAAGAGATGCACTTTTCAGTCGATCGCATGATGAATCAAGAAAAGTGTGTGAATCTATCCAGGATAAAATCACATAGATACTGATGAGGCTTCTCGTTCATTCCAGTTGTTGAGTTCAACCATTTGAACGGAACTTTTCTCCTTCAATTGCATAGAACTTCAGTACACCACTTCACTCAACACCACAACTGTTCTTCAAAGGTAATCATGGCATATGACTCTGACTTGAATCCTGTCTCAAACATTGATGAAGCTATTGAACTTCTTGAAAAATGGGCTGCAAATTCAAGCTTCTAAGTTGGTGTGAGTGGTCGAAGAACAATTCTTCCAATCGTCAAGGAGCTTGCAAGTACAAAGATTCCAAATGACCAAGCAATTTCCATTCAACAACTGCAACAAGAATTGATCAAACGTGATGAGCTCATTCAAAAAGTGAAACGTGAAAGTTTTGGGTATAAAGAAAAACACCTCAACGTCATGCAAGAAAACTCTCAACTAAAAGAAACAGTAAAAAATCTGGAAGAATCGACAAAAAAAGGTCAAGCTGAAAAAAAGCAGATCGAAAAATTCTGTGAATCAGCGGCAAAGTACAAGAAAGCACTGAGAGAATTTCTGAATGATACTGCAACAGATGGTATGAATATTGATACTTCATATCCTGAAAAGATTGATTTCGAAAAGGGTGTTCGAAAGAGACACGTACGTAAATCTTCCAAAGAAGGCACCACAATGAAGGTCAAGCAGGAAGACAAAGAGGATGATCCTGAAATTAAATACCTCATTCAAGCCTACAAAATGCTCAAAAAATTCATCATGCAACTGAAAATTCTGCTTGTGAAATATTGGGCCCTTGTCGTCTTTCTCGTGATGATCGTGCTACTGCTGCTTTTTTTCAGAAGCATTCTAAATTCTCCTCAAGAAATCCAATCAAACCAAGTTGCTGAAGTGATTGTTCGTAATTAAGAAAATAAAGCAGATTATTTGCCAAATTCAATCCACGATAAGCCAAGAGAGCTGACAATGGACCCCCCAGTATAATTGTTTCAAATCACTGATTGAGAATTCACTCACTTTTCAGGATTTTGCTCACAATGACTGGATACCAACAGTGCCAAAGATTGCCTAGTTCAACAATAGGAAATAAACCAATATTGGGAAATTGGGAAATCAGAAAACCGTATTTCTGGTAAAACAAGAAGTTCCTTCCAAACGTTCTCAGCCACATCCATCTGTCAATGAAGGAAAAACTTGAACTCCTGTTGATTATCAGTGAGGTGTCTGAAACACATGAGCTAATCCCTATTCACCCAACAAAGCCCGAATAAACACTCAAGTAACGTGAAAGCATTCTTTCCTGTGCGAACAGAGTCCTCTTTGAGAGAATCAGCAAGATCCTGAGTTTCAAATATCAAAAGCACTTGTACTGAGAAGAGCATTTCTTTTCCACATAAACTCTCAACCTCAGCAGCATCCTTGTTTCCAACTCTCCCACTCACAAGTATATTCTCCACATGTACCATCCATTAACTTGTCAATTTCAATACCACTTCCAATTTTATGAAACATAATTTTTTGTAATGGTTGTGGAAAAGGAGAAAAGAAAAAGACATGGTGTGAACTGAAACGAACAACAAATATTTTGTAGACAATGGTTACAATCAATTCAACAGTTACCATTGTCTCGAATATTACTGTAAAAAACATCAGAATACGGATCTGTAAGGCTAATAATAGTCAAAGGATCCTATTTACTTGTAGCATTGTCAAGTGTCAGAAAATGAGCAAAGTAGTTTCAAAAATGCATTCCGGACTCGAAATCTCACTTTCACACAATTCATGAATATCACGATTCTTCATGAATCAGAACCACAATAATTTTTCTTACTGTCCAACACAATCTGTTTTTGATTTGGAGAAACCACTATCAGTAAGAACATCCGCAGCAAATTCTTTGATATCAAAAATTTCACATCCGTGTTCTGTCATCTCTACAAATTCAATGAATTTTTTGGAATTTTTGCCCTAAATTCAAGACTGCCATTATCAGTTGTGTCTTTGTTTTCGCGAATTAAAGAATCTGCGTTCAACTTTTGACAGTGCGAATGACGATTGAGTTGTCATCAATTGAAGCAGAGATTTTTTTCAACTGTTGAATTTTGCTTCATTTTCGTCTCAACTCTGTGAACTCTCAAAAGTCAAAACATGACCTTCTCCAAACAAACCGCCACAATTGACTCTGAATCTTGATTAAATTTGCCACACATGAATTTAAATGTACAGGATACACTTTATTCTGCATCACGCAATGGTTGTGTTGATATTATTTGCAATTTGTTAGAGAATGGAAGTGATGTGAATGGAAAGGACAAAAGTAAACGGTCGCTGCTTCACATTTCTTCAAAATATGGACATGTTGATATTGTCAGGATTGTCATTGAGAAGGGTGCTGACTTGGAAAGTAAGGACAAGTATGGTTACTCTGCTCTTCACATTGCCTCAGATAAAGGACAATTTCATGTTGTTGGAATGCTCCTTGAGCATGGTGCTGATGTGTGCAATAGAGACAATGGGAATCGTACACCACTTCATCTTGCCTCACATCAAGGGCATGGTGATATTGTTAGAATGCTTATTGAGAATGGAGCTAATGTGAATGCAACAAATGCTGATAAATGGACGCCTCTACACAGTGCCTGCAAGAAAGGATTTGTTGATATTGTTAGAATGTTGATTGAGAATGGAGCTCAAGTCGAAGTCAGTGACAGGAATGGATCCACTCCTGTGTTTCTTGCTTCCCAGAGGGATCATGTTGATGTAATCAGGATTCTCATTGATTCTGGAGCGAATTTGAATGCTAGAGACGTTTATGGACAGACACCTCTTTACGTTGCATCACAATATGGTCATGTTTCCGTTGTCAGAGTACTCATTGATAACGGTGCTGATTTGGAAGCAAAGGAGGGCTGTGGTTTGACACCAATCAACATTGCTTCGTTTCATGGCAGAGCTGATGTAGTAAGAATCCTTGTTGAGAGTGGAGCTTATGTTGACTCTCAATCTGATTCTGTGTGATCTGAATCTCCAAAAATCATTTTCTTTGCGAAAGATAAGCAGCGAGATCAATACGTTTGATTTTCGTTGTTGTAAATTTTATTGCTTTTCAGTGCATGATTCGAGGCAGATAAAGGATTTGAGGACGAATATCTTTGTGGAGAGCAAGTGTTTGTTTAAGAAGTAATTTCGTATGCAGACGATCTTTATTTCCAGAGAAAGGAGAATATTCAACAAACAAGGACAGCCCAATCCAATGTCCACAGCAGATCAGATTCCAAACATTCTTTTCAGGAGTTTTTTGTCAGCAAAGCGAATACCCATAGATTGCCCAATGGGATCCACATTCTTCATGTCTTTTTCTTTGTTGCTGATGAATAAGGAGAAATTTTTCTTGTCTTTCATGATTTTTTGAATGACTTCACTCTCAGAATTATCATACAAATCTCTTCGGAAAGGAAAAGCCACGTCAATGATAGA
This sequence comes from Oceanicaulis sp., assembly GCA_022565365.1. GTDB lineage: Bacteria > Pseudomonadota > Alphaproteobacteria > Caulobacterales > Maricaulaceae > Oceanicaulis. The sequence goes on along the minus strand of JAIUMW010000155.1, from coordinate 2,414 downwards.
AGGATCGGAATAGTCCATATTCAAATAGAAGTCTGGGATTCCGCAACTATGTCTCTTGATTGTATAGCGTTGTGTGAGATCCACATTCTGGAACATTGAAAGATCTTCTTTAGGGCACTTCTTTGCCACTTTTTTTGAAGTTTCTTGACAATTCCAGAATAGCCACGAGTATACAGTTTTCAATTGATCCTCAGATTGAAGCATGGAGAGAACCCTCATCATTCTTTTCCAAGTGTCGCAGAAGAAATGTGTTGATAAAGTTCGAGGTTGCCCAGTAAACGGATTAGCACCATGGACAACGTCACGCTCCACCACAAACCTATCAAGCATTTCTTCTACCAAGTCGAAAAGTGTCCAGCAAATGATCTCTGAAATCTCTTCATTGAATAGAGATGAAGCCAATGCCTTCAGGTGACAATATTTTTGGAGTACTCTCTTGAATTTTTCTTCTTGTTCTTTGACCTTCGAATCATCTTGAGCAGATTTCTTGTTCATGACTCGAAAGAAATTGGAATTAATACCAGTAATTCGATCACTTTTTTCTGGTCCATTATACAATATCTGGAAGAGACATTTCAAGCTTTCCAATGAAGCTGATTGAACTTTGATCTCAGTTGAAAATGGAATTCGTTCAGAAACACCATTGATGATGGTGTATAAAGTCCTGTCAAGGGCAATCTTAGAGGACTTCCCATCAGAAACAACAACATAATCACGAATAACAGTCTGAAGACTACCATCATGTGAATAGCAAGACAACCACTCATCCATCTGTGACAAAGGGAAGATTTTCTTCGCAGTGGAAATTGTGTCCAAAAGAGACTTTTTCATGTGAGACATCTTAGATGATTTGTCAATGACAGGATCATTTCTCTTGCCAAAATCCAAAACAAGATCATTCATCTGAGATATCTGTGCAGTTGTAGGATCAGCAAATTCATCGATTCTTCCCATGGCATTCTCCTTACTTGAAGCCATTACAAGAGCAATAGAATCATCGATCCATCTGGCAATATAGAGTTTTTGTACCATTTTAAACTTTTTTAGTGTTAGATTTAGTGTTGAAAAGAAAAGAGACAAGAAATTTGCAAAGTCTAGATAGTGAGTTGTGGTGTTGAGATGTGATCAGTTTGCAAATGGAGCTGGTAATTTGAGATGCCAAATTCCTGTTCCACAAATTGTGAGAATGATGACCATTCAATATCTTTGTGATCACTGATCACTATCCTCCATCTCGAATATTCGAATATTGTTTTTCAGATTGATTCTAAATACAATTGCTATCCTTTTGCAGTGTCCTAAGTATCTACCCAGATACATTCTACGTTGAAATAATTAAGCAAATCACAATAATAGAAGCAACACACAACTCTAGGAGAAAAGTTCTAATTTGAAGCTTGTTGTATGTGTGACAAAATACACTCCTGTAATGGAACAATGGTACACACTGTTCGCCAAATGAACGCAGAAACATTTCTTTTTGAAATATTGAATCAACACAACATGTCTTTACCATCATCTTCCATCCAAGAGGCATACTCTCAATACCTGCATGAAAATTCTGAGCCTCTTCAAGAGGATATTGCTCGAGAGATGGAGGAAGACGTTTTTTTGATGGATATTCCACTGAAACAAATTCCTGCAATGGCGGATAATCTCAAGACCAACTCCACATTGCAAGAGTTTTATTTAAACAAAAACATAATTGGGGACTATGGTGCAATGGCAATAGCTGAAGCTCTTATGACACACTGCAAAATTCATACGCTGTCCTTTGCTAATACTAGAATTACTGATATTGGAGTCAAAGCAATTGCTGAAGCGCTCAGTGAAAATCCCTCTGTGAATATGAGAGTATTGGATTTTTCAGACAATTGCATCACTTCGTCAGCTGTCAAGGAAATTGCTGAAGTGCTACAACAATATACAGAAATTAAAGAGTTGTATCTTGGGAATAATGATATTTGTGATTTGGGAGTTGAATCAATTGTACAAGCTGTAAAAGAGCATCCTAATCTAAGGAATATTGTGTTATCAGAGAACAAAATGTCTGATTCAGGAGCGCAAGCACTGAGTGAACTTGTGAAACAACGGGCTTCACTTGAAAAAGTGCTGCTGAACAACAACAATGTTTCTGACCTGGGAGCTCAATCATTTGCTGAAGTTTTAAAAGAAAATATTACCCTTCGTATCCTGAATCTATCTGAAAACAATATTCGAGATGCAGGATTGCAATCATTAAGTAAGATAACCAGGAGTCGTATTTCGTACATTGAAGCGAAGCAAGAAGAAGGAATAGAATTACGGAAGAAACTGTTGGAAGATCCTCGAGACTTTTCTTTAGCTCCAGATAACAATTACATTTTGAGTAGAGATTTGGTTGTTGATTTCAGATTTCAACGGGATGGAGGGGT
>JAIUMW010000154.1 GCA_022565365.1 Oceanicaulis sp. | reverse complement strand
GTTGTAGAGTGCATGGGCGGGCATATCGAAGTCGAGCTCCAGGGCCCGGGAGAAGTGTGTGATCGCCCCGGGGAAATCACGCGCGCCCATTAGGGCGACGCCGCGATTGTGCCAGAAGGCCGGGTGAACGTCATTGATGGCCAGCGCCCGGTCAAATTGCGCCAGCGACTCGTCCGGGCGGGCGGCGCGGTGAAACAATATGCCCAGATTATTGTGCGTGGCCGCGCGATCGCGCTGGCTGAGACGGGCGTCGCCAAATGCGTCCTGACACCGCGCAATCGTCGCCGCGCGGCCGCGATCGCCGGCGTCCACGGCCTGAAAACAGGCTTCGGCCTGACTACTGCCCATGACGATCTGGGCGCGGGTCTGCGGCGCGGCGGCAACCGCCAGCGCGCACGCGGAGAGCCATATAAATACGTGTTTCATGACGCCAGATTATAGCACACGCGCTGCGTTCGGGCGAGATGGATACGAAAAAGCCCCGGCACGAGCGCCGGGGCTTTCATAATCTGGATCGCGTCAGGCGCGGATCAGGCCGATTTGGCTTCGGCGACCGGGTCACGCAGCACGTAGCCGCGGCCCCACACGGTCTCGATGTGGTTATCGCCGCCGGTGGCCGCCGACAGCTTCTTGCGCAGCTTGCAGATGAAGACGTCGATGATTTTCAGTTCCGGCTCGTCCATGCCGCCATAGAGATGGTTGAGGAACATCTCCTTGGTGAGCGTCGTCCCTTTACGCAGGGAGAGCAGCTCGAGCATCTGGTACTCCTTACCGGTCAGGTGGACGCGCTGATTGGCGACTTCCACCGTCTTGGCGTCGAGATTCACCGCGATATCGCCGGTGCGGATGATTGACTGGCTGTGACCCTTGGAGCGGCGCACCACGGCATGGATGCGCGCGATCATCTCTTCTTTATGGAAGGGTTTGGTCATGTAGTCGTCGGCGCCCGAGCCCAGGCCGCGCACCTTGTTATCGATGTCGGCATTGCCTGACAGGATCAGGATGGGCGTGTCCACCTTGGCCACGCGCAAGGTCTTGAGCACGTCAAACCCCGGCATGTCCGGCAGGTTCAGGTCCAGAAGGATAATGTCGTAATCGTAGAGTTTGCCGAGATCGACGCCCTCTTCGCCGAGATCCGTCACATAGATGTTGAAGCCTTCCGACTTCAGCATCAGCTCGATCCCCTGCGCCGTGGCGCGATCGTCTTCAATCAGCAGAACCCGCATCGGTTCCCCCTCCCAAGGCAGCCGGCGCGAATCAACCCCGCACCTGACGTCCAAAGCGTTAACCTTGTTCGCACTGTGAGGCGAGAAGTCCTTAAAGGAAGGTAACGCCGGTTTGACTCATTAGGCCGAATCGAGTCCGCCAGAGGTCATATCCGTGACGGGCAAGGAGTCTCAAAGGGTTAACAGATGTATTAATCTGCAGCGTTAAGCAGCGCCGGCGCCAGGGCGCGCAGGAGCGGCCCCCATTTATCCCCAGCTGAGCGCACCCGCCCGTCATAGAGGATGCGGTCCTCATAGCCGGTGATCCACAGGGCGTCGGGATTGCGCCGGGCGATCACCAGATCGCTCTGGGCGTCTGCATGGGGTGTGCGGTGCAGACGGAACACGACCAGTCCCTCGGCCAGCGCATCGCCCATCGGGCCGCCGATGGAGCGCAGGCGCTCATCACCGGCGGTGACCGCGATCATCTCCATCTTGCCCGCCTCGGTGGACAGAGCGAAGCGCGAGCGCTCGATGCCGGACAGATTGGCCTGGCTGTCGGCGTGCAGCTTCCAGGCTTTTTCCACCGGCACGGCGAAGGCGCGATGGCCCTCGATCTCGCGGCACTGGAAGAAATAATGGTTGTTCACGCCCATGCGCTTCAGCTCCTGCTGCAGGAGGCGCAGGATTTCGGCATCGTCATTGACCTGGTCGATGATCGGGGTCTGGTTTTCCAGCGTCACGAAAGGACGCGAGCGCAGGCGCTGTGCGGCGCGCTCCACCAGCGGATTGCGCATCAGGCGCCCGGCCTCGTCGCGCACATACTCACCCTCTTCGCCCAGCAGCAGGAATTCGTCCGGGGGGGTGAAATGGACCATGAAGGCGACCAGCACTTGCGGGTGCAGCTCATGGAACAGGTCCAGCATCTCGAAGAAATTGTCGTCGAAGCGCTCGGGGAAGAAAGCCATCTCCTTGGTCCCGATGCGGATCACCTCCAGCCCGGCCTCGGCCAAGCCGTTCAGGTAGTCAAACAGATTGCGGTTCGACAAAACCATCGGGTCGCCGCCCGACAGCAGCGCCTCGCGGATTTTCGGCTTGTCCGTGACCTCGCCGCGCTCGACCTCCTCGTTGTGGGTCTCGATATACTTACGGATTTCGTGGATCGAGGCCGTGTCCTTGGAGGTCTTGCCGGTCAGAAAATCGGAGCGGTAGCAATAGCGGCACCAGCTGGAGCACGCGCGCACCACATAGAGCAGCACCAGCTCGTATTTATGCAGCAGGCCCGGCACGGGGCTGTATTTGAGCTGGTTGGACGGGTCGGCCTCGCCGGACAGATCATCCATCTCTTCAGGGCGCGCCTTGATCAGATTGCGCACGGCGCGAGAGCGGATCGCCAGATCAAGATAATAGCCCGTGGCGCGCGGCGGCAGGCGGTCGGACACGCCGGAGGCTTCCAGCGCATCCAGCTCGCTCTCGGAGTAAACCGCCGCGCCGCCTAGCGCGACATACTCGCGATAGCGCGCGATGTCGTGGACGATATAGCGGTTGAACCGGGTCTCATCGATCCGGGCGTAGACATTGTCCTTGTGGCGGCGCGACACCGCTTTCAGCTTGGGTCGGGATCCCGCTACGGGCTCGGGCCGGTTATCAAACGGCATGGCTCCTCCTCGTCGTCGATGGCTCGGCGGCGGCGAATGCGCCAACAATTGCGTGTCTCGGGTCAGACGCCCGGGGAGGGCGCGATCAATCGTGTATGGACCCGGCGCCGGGCGCGCCTGTCAGTGCGGGCGGCCTGCGGCGGCGTGAAGCGGAAAATAGTCACTTTCAGCGCAAATGGAACCGGCTGACAGCTATTTAGCGCCGCGCCGGTACAAATCACCCGATTGCACAGGGCGTTTACGCGGCTGAAACCGCATTTGGGTTAAGACGGGTCTCCACATGGCGCAAAACGCGCCTGACAACAGGCGGAACGCCCTGTGCAAAGTCTGATCGACAGAGTCTCGGGCCTGGAGACCCGCACGTTCAAAGGCCGCGTCACCGCGGTCAACGGACTGCTGATCGAGGCTGAAGGACCCGGCGCCGCGCTGCGCCGGGGCGCGCACGCCACGCTGGATGCAGCGCCCGGCGGCGAGCCGACGGCGTGCGAGGTTGTCGGCTTTCGCGGCGAAACCGCCCTGATGATGGCTTATGGCGATCTGGCCGGCGTGCGCACCGGCGCGCGCGTGCTGATCGAGCCCGATGGCGGGGCGGTGCGCCCGAGCCGGGCCTGGCTTGGCCGGGTGCTGGACAGTTTCGCCCGCCCGCAGGACGGGCTGGGCGCTATTCCCGACGGCCCGGCCGACTATCCCCTGAAAGGCCGCCCGCCGAGCGCCCATGGCCGCGCCCGTCTGGGCGAGCGGCTGGAGCTGGGCGTGCGCGCGCTCAATATCTTCACCCCCATGCGTCTGGGCCAGCGCCTGGGCGTGTTCGCGGGGTCCGGCGTCGGCAAGTCGGTGCTGATGAGCATGCTGGCGCGGGGCTCTGGCGCCGATGTCATCGTCATCGGCCTGATCGGCGAACGCGGGCGCGAGGCGCGTGAATTTGTCGAGGATGTGCTGGGCCCCCCGGGGCGCGCGCGCTCGGTGGTGATCACCGAAACCTCCGACGCCCCGGCCCTGGCGCGCCGCCGCGCGGCCTATGTGACGATGGCGACAGCCGAGTTTTTCCGCGATCAGGGCCTCAACGTGCTTTGCCTGATGGATTCGGTGACGCGCTTTGCGCTCGCCCAGCGCGAGATCGGCCTGGCCGCAGGCGAGCCGCCCACGACGCGCGGCTATACGCCGTCAGTGTTCGCCGAACTGCCCGGCCTTCTGGAGCGCGCGGGTCCCGGCGCGGAAGGCTCGGGCACGATCACCGGCCTGTTCACCGTGCTGGTGGACGGCGACGACCATAACGAACCCATCGCTGACGCCGTGCGCGGCATTCTGGACGGCCATGTGGTTATGAGCCGGGCCATCGCCGAACGCGGCCGGTTCCCGGCGATTGACGTTCTCAGATCCATGTCGCGCACAGCGCCAGAGGTTTACGCGCCACATGAGGCGCCCCTGGCGATAGAGGCGCGCAGGCTCCTGGCGGCCTATGCCGACATGGAGGAACTGATCCGGCTGGGCGCCTACGCCCGCGGGACAAACCCGGAGGTGGACCGGGCGATTGCGGTCAACGAACCGCTTGAAAGCTTGCTGGCGCAAACAAAAGACGAGGCGGCCTCTATCGAGGACAGCTTCGCGCAGCTGGCAGGGATTGTGGTGGAACAGGAGGGATAAACAATGGCGGTGCGTTCCCATGCGCCTCTGATCCGGCTGGCCCGGTTCAAGGTGGAAGAACTTCAAAAACAGATGGCCGAGATCGAGCGCATCCGCGCCTCGATCCACGAGCAGATCAGCCGGCTGGAAGAAAGCGTGCCTGAAGAACAGGGCGTGGCCGTTGAATCGCGCGAGGGATATCTCGCCTATGGCAGCTATGCGCGCTCGGTGATCCAGCGCAAGGACAAGCTGCGCGCCTCGCTCAATGATGTGGACATGGAAGCTGACGGCCTGCGCGCCCGGCTGGAGCAGGCCTTTGGCGATCTCAAGAAATACGAACTCCTTGAGGAGCGTCGGCTGAGCCGCCTGCAGGACGCGGTGCGCATGGCCGAGCAGGCCGAAATGGACGAAATCGCCGGGCAGCGCCTGCGCCGCGCGCACTAGGCGCCCGGTTTCACATCCCATGGGGACCCGCACGGCATGGCCCCCGGCGCAGCGCGCCGGGGCGCGGTGCGTTGTGCCCGCCACAAACCCGCCCTGAACGCGCCACGCGAACACGCGAGGCTGGAGACGCCCGATAATATAAAACTAAATATAACTAAAAATTTTATTTATTAATACTTACCAATCTTCGAAATTAACGCCTTTGTTCTGGAGGAAAAGCGTACCTCAATTCTTTGTCAATACAACCAAGTCGATGTTGAAATGACACTCTGCCAGGCTCCAAATCAGCCACATCACGTCCTACCTGGTAGCCTATTATAATGATAACAGCTTTTATATATTCCAGCGTGCTTTCCCCTGTAAAAACCCAAGGCAAACGCTTGTGCGAATATCTCAACTCACTCTCAAAATCCACAGACGATCTGTATTCTTCAGATACAGCGATATAAAACAGCCTCGAAATTATAATATACTTTTCATTCTTGTATTGTTCTGGTCCGTACTGATTAATATTCTTATATAGCATTGTCCGTTCGGAATTTACCATTTCATAAAATCGCGCCCTATCCCTCATATTATCAAAGAAAGATTTTATTGCTCGCATTGCTCTCCCCTGTTCGCATCCTCTGAGCAGGTTTGATTTTGCTCGAGCTCTGCGCTTCGTTGACTGCCAGTGGCCAGTCTCATTATAGCGCAAATTAAAGGCGCCAATTCCGCTGTCAATTCCATCTTCGCCCTTAAAATCGCGCTAGAACCAGATGGGGAGCTGGCAGACATGAGCCTGTTGTTCAACACCAGGTCAGTCGCAGGCAGATTGGGATGATCATGCTGCGCAACACGCGCCACATCACAGTTCTCAGCAAATCTCGATGTGATTGGAAGCGTTGTTGCACCAAGTTCAACGCGGGTTGATATGTCTCTAGTAATGACGTGGCCGGTGCGCCCCCCATATGAGCAGCCCTCACCCCAGGAACCATCATCATGGATTCAAACGCGACGTGCTCTGCTGTATCAGAAAATGGATCATGCGTCCGGCTAGCGCCCCAGCCCGGGTCTAGCCTTTGGTTGATATCTTCTGATGTGACCCGACACCTGTTTTGATTTTGTTCCCAAGACGCTATTGGCCTTGAATAGACAGGCCTGCATCTCGATGAAATCCCCGTCGGATCGCTAGACGACAGCGGATCAGCGTGAACGTAGGCGTGGAGATTCCATTGATCGGCCTTGCCTATCGGATCCACCGACACGAAACGGCCGAGATCGGCGCTGTAATAGCGGGCGCGGCAGGACTGCAGGCCTGTTTCGGGGTCGTAGCGCTGGCCGATCGTGTCGCCGCGCAGCTGGCCGCGTTCAATTTCCAACTAGGCCTGGGGCGGCCCTTTATGTTAACATTCCATCAATTCCGGGAGGGGAATGTCATGGCGCACGCGCGCAATGATCGGTTACGCCGCGAGTCAGGCGCAGTTTGCGCCGCGCTGCTGGCGTGCCTCCTCACCACCTCCCCCGCCCTCTCCCAGCAGCGTGAAGAGCCAGCCCGTCCGCCTGTGCGCGACATTCCCGGACAGTTCCCAGAGCGCTTCGACATCGAGCGCTTCCGCCAGATGGAGGTCATCCGCCGCGGCGCCGAGCAGGCCGCCCAGGGCCAGACCGACACCACCCAGACTGCGCAGCGCGAGCGCGATCCGCGCCTGGCCGATATCGACTGGGACGCCGCGCGCACCGACCAGGAGCGCCAGCTAGCCCAGTTCCGCGAACAGACCCAGGCGACGGCCACCCGGGTGGTCACCACGGAAAGCTACACGCCCTTTGTCTCCCCGCGCCTGGCCGAGCGGCTGGAGCCGGTGCACCTGCCGGTGCTGTTGCCGCGGGTGAATGGGGTGATCTCGACCCGGGCAGGCGGCGAGCCCGGCCTGATGCTGCGCACGCGGGCGAATTTCTATGACGCCTCCTACGACCAGAACGGCATGAGCGTGTCGATTTCCGGCACGCGCATCATCCATCACCGCATGAACTCGCCGGAGATGCGCCGGCGCCTGAATAATGGACGCGGCGCTGACGGGGTTCAGGTCGAAGCGGATGAAAGCGGCGGCTATACCGCGAATTTCTCGCGCTATGGCGCGGCCTACACCGTCACAATCGAATGCGCGACGGCGCGCGATCCGCGCTGCCAGTCCGAAAACACCATTCGCGAAATCGTCGGGAGCCTTGTGGTGGCCGGCGGCAATCCGGAGGAGTGAGTTTTCCGGAAAATAACCTGAGGGGGTTGTGAAAACCATGCGTGATTATGTGCTTGCAGTCATCGTAGCGGCGGCCGGAGGGGCCGGGCTCTACTTCATGCCGGCCAACGGCGAAGGGGCGGAGCTTCCCGACACTGACGCCATCGAACAGACCGTAGAGGGCGCCGTTGACGGGATCGGCGCCCTGATCGAAGGCGCGATGGAGGACGATGATCCGGTTCCGCCGGGCGAGCCTGACCCGGAGCCCGAGCCGGAACCCGAGCCGGAACCGCAGCCCGAACCCGAACCCGAGCCGGACCCCAACGGGGATGACGGCGACGGCCCTGTAGAGGACTGATCCGGTGAGCGCCGCACGCGATGCCCTGCTGGCAGCAGTCGTCGCCGTCGCGGGCGGCGCAGCCCGATTTTTGTATACGCGCGCCACCCAGCCGCCCACGACCCCCGGACCTGAAGCGCCCCCCGCGCCCGCTACTGCTGCCCTTGGT
>JAIUMW010000153.1 GCA_022565365.1 Oceanicaulis sp. | reverse complement strand
GATGGAACTCCAATACGCGGGATTCCCCGGAAATCCGCCTTGTTCCGGCCCCCTCGCCCCCCTTTAGGGGGGAGAGGATAAAGGGGAGGGGGGCAGGCGGTCCGTCCTTCACCGAACCCCATCCCCTTTCCCCGCCCCTTGCGCTATCTCTCCCCCCATGAGCGCCCTGCCCGCCCGTTTCCAGGCCTGGTTTGATGCGCCTGGCTGGGCGCCGCGGGCGCATCAGCTGGACATGCTGGCGGCGGCTGAGGCGGGCGAGGATGCGCTGCTGATTGCGCCCACGGGCGCGGGCAAGACGCTGGGCGGGTTTCTGGGCAGCCTCACCGAGCTGGCCACGATCAGCGAAGCCGGCTCCGACCGGCCCCACCGCCTGCACACGCTCTATGTCTCGCCGCTGAAGGCGCTGTCCTACGACGTGGCGCGCAATCTCACCAATCCGGTCAGCGAGATGGGTTTGAATTTGCGCATCGAGACGCGCACCGGCGATACGCCGCAATCGCGCCGGGCGCGCCAGCGCGCCTCGCCCCCCGACATGCTGCTGACCACGCCCGAACAGCTGGCGCTTTTCTGTGCGCAGGAAAATGGCGCGGCGTTTTTCGCCGACCTGAAGGCCGTGATCATTGACGAGGTGCATGCGCTGGCGCCGGGCAAGCGCGGCGATCTGCTGGCGTTGGGCCTGGCCGCGCTATCCACCTACTCGCCCGATGCGCGCCGGGTCGGGCTGTCGGCCACGGTGATGGATGAGGCGGGCCATGCGCGCTGGCTGGCGCGCCAGCAGCCGGGCGAAAATCGTCAGGCGCGCATCATCCGGGGCGCGCCGGGCGCGGCACCGGTTGTCGAGATCATGACCCCGGATGCGGCGCGCATCCCCTGGGCCGGCCATTCGGGCCGCCACGCCATTGACGATGTCTATGCCCGCATCCGCGAGGCGCGACTGACGCTCGTCTTCGTCAACACCCGCTCCCAGGCCGAGTTCGTGTTCCAGATGCTGTGGGGGGTGAATGAGGACGCCCTGCCTATCGCGCTTCACCACGGATCGCTGTCGGTGGAGCAGCGCCGCAAGGTGGAGGCCGCCATGGCGGCGGGGAAATTACGTGCGGTCGTGTGCACCTCCACCCTCGATCTGGGGATCGACTGGGGCGATGTGGATCTGGTCATCCAGATGGGCGCGCCCAAGGGCGCCGCGCGCCTGATGCAGCGCCTGGGCCGGGCCAATCACCGGCTCGATGCGCCCTCACGCGCCGTGCTGGTCCCCACCAACCGGTTTGAGCATCTTGAATGCGCCTGCGCGCGCGATGCGGTGGACGCCGGGGCGCTGGACGGCGAGCCCTTGCGCGACGGCGCGCTGGACGTGCTGGCCCAGCATGTCATGGGGCGGGCCTGCGGCGATCCGTTCGAAGCCGATGAGCTTTTTGAAGAAGTGCGCCGCGCCGCGCCCTATGCGGGCCTCCAGCGCGACGTATTCGACCGGGTGCTGGAGTTCGTCGCCACGGGCGGCTATGCGCTGGGCTCCTATGACCGGTTCAAGCGCATCGTGAAGGGGCGCGACGGGCGCTGGCGGGCGCGCAATCGCGACACCGCCCAGCGCCACCGGCTCAATATCGGCGTGATCATCGAAAGCCCTATGCTGGACGTGCGCCTGGCCGCCAAACGCAAGGGCGCCAGCGCCGCCGCGCCGCCGACTCCTCAGCCTCAAGCCGCCAGCCTCAGCCAGCGCGCCGCACCCGGGCGCCTCACCGCCCCGCCCTCCTACGCCGCCGGGGCGCCCCTGCCCGCCGCCTCCGGCCTGTCGCGCGCGCCCACACTCCGCGGCGGCGGCCCGCGCCTCGGCCAGGTGGAGGAGTGGTTCGCCGACCAGCTCACCCCCGGTGACACCTTCCTGTTCGCCGGCCAGATGCTGCGCTTTGAGGGCGTGAGCGGAACCGAATGCCTGGTCAGCCGCGCCAGCGGAACCGACCCGAAAATTCCCAGCTGGCAGGGCGGCAAATTCCCCTACACCACCTTCTTGGCTGAGCGGGTGCGCGAACTGGTCCACACCCCCGCCGCCTGGGACCGCCTGCCGACCCAGGTGCGTGAATGGCTGGCCCTGCAAAAAGAGCGCTCGCGCCTGCCCGAGCCCGACCGGCTGCTGGTGGAAACGTTTCCGCGCGGCGGCAAATTCTATCTGGTCTGCTATCCGTTTGAGGGGCGCCTGGCCCACCAGACCCTGGGCATGCTGCTGACCCGGCGGCTGGAGCGCGCGAGGCTGCGGCCGCTCGGCTTTGTCGCCAATGAATACGCGCTGGCGGTCTGGGGCCTGTCCGACATGGCCGGCGCCGACATGGCCGCCCTGTTCAGCGAAGACATGCTGGGCGACGATCTGGACGCCTGGCTCGCCGAAAGCGCGCTGATGCAGCGCACCTTCCGCAACTGCGCCCTGATCGCCGGCCTGATCGAGCGGCGCTTTCCCGGTCACGAGAAGACCGGGCGCCAGGTCACGTTTTCCTCCGACCTCATCTACAAAGTGCTGCGCGAGCACGAGCCCGGCCACATCCTGCTGCAAGCCGCCTGGCAGGACGCGGCCTCGGGCCTTCTGGACATTCGCCGCCTCTCAGACCGGCTGGCGAAGGTGGCGGGCCGGGTCGACCACATGGCGCTGACCCGCATCTCGCCGCTGGCCGTGCCGGTCATGCTCGAGGTCGGGCGCGAGGCGGTGTTCGGCGAGGCCGGAGACGCCATCCTGGAAGACGCCAGCGCGGCGCTCGCGAGCGAAGCGATGGGCTGATGTCACCGCGTTCGGTGGGTTTGAACCCCAAAATGCCCATCTTGAACACATGACGGCCGGTTTTGGACATGTAGAGGCCGGTTTTCGACACACAAACGAGCCGTAACGCGGCGCACCCGTCCGGGGACAAATGAGGGCGGGCGGCGGGGATAAGCCTGCCGCTCAATCCTGCGCCGTGACCTTGCGCATGGCCTGGTGGGCGGGGCGGGCGCGGGCGCGGGTCAGCCAGTCGTGCACCGCTGAACTCTCTGAAATCGCTCCGGCTTTCTCCGCGGCTTCCAGCTGGAAGCCCATCAGGCAATCGGCCGCGCTGAAGGCGTCTCCGGCAAACCAGCTATGGCTTTTGAGGTGGCTCTCCACATGCCCCAGCACCTTCGCGCGTTCCGCCGCCATGAACTGGCCCAGCGGGCTGTCCATCAGCCCGGTGGGGCGCAGATAGGCGTTCATCAGGAAGGGCAGGAAGACCGCGCCCTCAGCCGCGTTCATCCATTCAAGAAACACCGGCCAGGCCGGGCTTGTGGGGACCGGATGCAGCCGGTTCGCATGATCAAATTTATGCAACAAATACTGCGCGATAGCCCCTGTTTCGGCCAGCGTGCGGCCATCCTCCAGGACCAGAACCGGCGCCTTGCCCAGCGGGTGGATATCCCCCAGCGCCGCCGGCGCCAGACGGGTCTGGGCGTCGCGGCTGTGGCGCACCAGCTCATAGGGTGCGCCCAGTTCTTCAAGAAGCCAGATAATGCGCTCGGAGCGCGACTGGCCGAGATGATGCAGGGTGATTGTCATGGGCGAACCTCTTGGTTCTGCAAAAGAAATGGCTGACGAGCGCGCGTCAGTCCTTGCCGCCGCGGTCAAACAAATGCATGACGCGCTCCCACACTTTTGGGTGGCGGCGCAGCCAGCCGGTGATTGCGCGATGGGCGGTTTTGGAGGTGGCCGCCAGCAGGATCAACGCCAGGATGGCGAGTGGCCGGCCAAGCGGAAGGGGCAGAAAGAACAACGGGATGGAGATGGCGAGCATGAACAGGCCCAGCGCCACGCCGATCGCGCGCAGCACAGCCTGCACGAGGCCCGCCACGCTGTTGCGCCCCCAGCCGTTGAATTGCTCGTTCATCGCCACCGCGTTCCTGCTCCCGCATTCCGGCCAGCCACCGGCGGTCGGGGTCCCAATCTAGAGCGCCGACCCCGGCCCGACAAAGGGGGCCGGGCCGGTTTGTGCAGTCAGTGAGCGGAACGCGGGGCGATTTTGTGGCGCCGTGGCGTGGGCGCCGCGCCGCCTACTCGGCCGCTTGCGGCTGGTCCTCCGGCGGGCTCCAGCGCAGGACCGGGGTCCGCGCAGCGCGCGTCTCGTCCAGGCGCTTGGCCGGGGCATGGCGCGGGGCGGCGGTGAAGCGCTCAGCCTCCCCGGCCTGGGCGGCCAGGGCAAGCCCTTCCAGCGTATCGCAAAACCGGTCCAGAGACGCCTTGCTCTCGGTCTCTGTGGGCTCGATCAGCATGGCGCCATGGACCACCAGCGGGAAGTACATGGTCATCGGGTGATAGCCCTCGTCGATCATCGCCTTGGCGAAATCGAGGGTGGAGACGCCGGTGCCTTTCAGGAAGCGGTCATCGAACAGGGCTTCGTGCATGCAGGTGCCGTCAAACGCCGCCGTCATGACATGGCGCAGGCGCGCCAGCACATAATTGGCGTTCAGCACCGCATCTTCAGCCGCCTGCCGCAGCCCGTCCGAGCCGTGGCTCATCATGTAGCTGAGCGCGCGGGTGAACATGCCCATCTGGCCGTGGAAGGCGACCATGCGGCCAAAGGGCTGGCCCTCGGCTTCATGCTCGTGCTCGACCAGACGCCAGGTCTCGCCCTCGCGCACCACGTAGGGCACGGGCACGAACGGCGCCAGCGCCTGCGAGAACACCGTCGGGCCCGAGCCCGGACCGCCGCCGCCATGGGGGGTCGAGAAGGTCTTGTGCAGATTGATGTGCATCGCATCGATGCCCAGATCGCCCGGCCGCACTCGGCCCACGATGGCGTTGAAGTTCGCGCCGTCGCAGTAGAAATATCCGCCTGCCTCGTGGATCAGGTCGGCGATTTCCTTGATGTCGCGCTCGAACAATCCGCACGTATTGGGGTTGGTCAGCATGATCGCCGCCACGTCGGGGCCGAGCTTGGCCTTGAAGGCCGCCATGTCCACGCGGCCGGTGGCGTCTGCGGGGATCTCGTCGCAGAAAAAGCCGCACTGCACGGCGGTCGCCGGATTAGTGCCGTGGGCGCTTTCAGGCACCAGCACGCGCCGGCGGCCCGTCTCGCCGCGCGCGTCCAGCGCCGCGCGGATCGCCATCATGCCGCACAGCTCGCCATGGGCGCCGGCCTTGGGGCTCATCGCCACCCAGGGCGTGGTGGTCAGCACCATCAGCCAGTGGGCCAGCTCGCCGATCAGCTCCAGCGCGCCCTGCACGGTGGACTGAGGCTGCAGCGGGTGGATATCGCCAAAGCCCGGCAGGCGGGCCATTTTCTCATTGAGGCGCGGATTGTGCTTCATGGTGCACGAACCCAGCGGATAAAGCCCCAGATCGATGGCGTAATTCTTCCGGCTGAGGCGCACGTAATGGCGCATGGTCTCAGGCTCGGCCAGACCCGGCAAGCCGATCTCGGCGGTGCGCTCCAGCCCGCCAATGCGCAATGCCGCGCCGGTGGGTTCAGGCAGGTCCACGCCGGTCACGTCGACCCGTCCGCGCTCGAAGATCAGCGGCTCGGCCTGGTCCAGCCCGCGCGAACCGGAAAACGTGTCGGTATAGGCGCCCGCATCATGGGTGTGCAGCGGACGGGAGGGACGGCCCTGGGTGTTCATCGCCATTACAGCACCTCTTTCAAACCCGCCTCGAGCGCGTCGAGATCGGAATCGGTATTGGTTTCGGTGGCCGCCAGGATCAGGAGGTCATCGAGCCCCTTGCCCAGATAGAGGCGGCTTGCGGGCACGCCGGCGAGCACGCCTTTGGCCGCCAGCGCCTCCACCACACCCGCGGCGGGTTTGGGCAGGCGCACCGTGATCTCGTTGAAGAAGGCGCTGTTGAGCACCTCCACGCCCGGCAGGGCGGCGAGCCGGTCGGCCATCTGGCAGGCGCGCTCGTGATTGAGCCGGGCCATGGTGCGCAGCCCCGCCGCGCCCAGGAGCGTCATGTGGATGGTGAAGGCCAACGCCATCAGGCCGGAATTGGTGCAGATATTCGAAGTCGCCTTGTCACGCCGGATATGCTGCTCGCGCGTGGACAGGGTCAGCACATAGCCGCGCCGCCCGTCGGCGTCCACGGTTTCGCCGGCCAGACGGCCCGGCAGATTGCGGATGAAGTTGCGGTCATTGCGGCAGGCGAACAGGCCCACATACGGACCGCCGAACTGCAGCCCCACGCCCAGCGACTGGCCCTCGCCCACCACGATGTCGGCGCCCATGGCGCCAGGGCTTTCGACAAGGCCCAGCGACACCACTTCGGTGAACACGGCGATCAGAAGCGCGCCCTTGGCGTGGGCGGCTTCGGCCAGCGGGCCCAGATCATGGACCTGACCGAACACGTCGGGGTTCTGCACCACCACGCAGGCGACATCGTCGGTGATGGCGTCGCTCACCGCGTCCAGCCCGCCGGGAACTGCGGCGGCGGCCTCGATCTCGATATCCATGTACTTGGCCAGCGTGCGCGTGGCCTCGGCATAGTGCGGATGCAGATTGCCGCTGAGCACCGCGCGCTGGCGCTTGGTGATGCGGCAGGCCATCAGCACCGCCTCGGCGCAGGCGGTGGAGCCGTCATACATGGACGCGTTGGCCACGTCGGTTCCGGTGAGCAGCGCCACCTGGGTCTGGAACTCGAACAGGGTCTGCAGCGTGCCCTGGCTGATTTCAGGTTGATAGGGCGTGTAGCTGGTCAGGAACTCCGAGCGCTGGATCAGATGATCCACCGTGGCGGGCACATGGTGCTTGTAGGCCCCGGCCCCGACAAAGAAGGGCGCCGTGGAGGCGCTCAGGTTTCGCCCGGCCATGGCGGTGAAGGCGCGCTCCACCTCCAGTTCGGTGGCCCGCCTCGGCAAGTCCACCGGGCCTTTCAGGCGCGCGGCTTCGGGCACATCGTCGAACAGCGCATCGACGCTGGCGGCGCCGATCACCGCCAGCATGTCTTTGCGGTCTTCAGGGGTCAGCGGCAGATAGCGCATCAGCCTCGCTCCAGTTCTTTCATCAGCGCCGCCGTCTGGCGGGCGCCCGGTTCAGGTTCGGCGTCCAGGAACGCCGTGACCCCGTCAAATTCCTCGCCCGCCTTGTTCTGGCTGAGCTTTTTCACTGCGCGGACCTCGCGCACTGTCAGGCGCAGACCCACAATCCCCTTCATGAGCGCGCAGACATAGTCCGCCGGCGCGTCATCGACAGACCAGGGCTGCGCCCGGCCCGCTTCGAAACGGTCTGGCAGCGCATGCAGCAGCGCACGCAGACCCGCCTCATCCTCGAACGCGGCCAGATCCCCATGGGCTTCGGCCGCGACATAATTCCAGGTCGGCACCGCGCGCCCGTGGATGGCCTTGGACGGATAGGCCGACGCGCTGACATAGGCGTGGGGCCCGGAAAACAGCGCCAGCCCCGGCGCGCCCTCCCCGATGGCCCGCAGGACCGGATGGGCCCGCGACACGTGGCCGGGCAGCGCGCTGACCCGCCCATCGGCCCCGCGCGCCAGCACCACCGGCGGGCGCGCCGCGACAAACCCGTCCGCGCCCTGGACCACGATCGGGGCGAAGGGCCAGGCGCCAAGCACGGCTTGCGCCTTGGCCGGGTCGGCGACAGCAAAGGCGTGCGGCGGCCAGCTCATCGCCAGGGTCAGTCCTCTCTAGCTCGTGTGCGCCTTGTAGGCGGCGTCGTCCATCATGGCGTCAAGCTGCGAGGGGTC
>JAIUMW010000152.1 GCA_022565365.1 Oceanicaulis sp. | reverse complement strand
CAACACAACCCCCGCGGGGGCCCGTGCGCCGGCCGCCGCGCCGCTTCTCCCCCCGCCTCCCCCTAGTAGCGGAATGCGATCGTCGCGGTGTAGGTGCGCGGATCGCCGTAGAACGCGGTCAGCGTGCCTTCAAGGCCAAGGTTCGGCGTGCCGTCAGCGTTCATGAAGTTATAGCCCGACACCTTGTAGCGCTCGTCGGTCAGGTTGCGGCCATGCACGCCCGCCTGCCAGCGGCCGTCATTGGAGTTCCAGACCACCGACGCGTTCCACAGGGTGTAGCCATCCTGATCGAGCGTGGCGTTGGGGATCTCGAACTGGCTGTATGCGCCGCGATAGGCCAGCGTGTTGATGATCGACAGGGCCCCGTTGGAGACAGGCACAGTATAGTTCAGCGTGCCGGCCGCCATCCATTCGGGCGTGTTCTGAATCACCGCCGTGTCGGAGACATCCACGCCAAACGCGTTGATGAACTCGTCATACTGACCGTTGAGATAGCCCACGGCCCAGTTGAAATCGAGCGTATCGCCTGTGGCGAAGGCGTCTTCAGCCAGACCCAGGGCGCCTTCGTACTCGAAGCCCCAGATGGTCGCCGCGCCGGCGTTGGTGGTGACGCCGGAGAAGGTGTCAAAGACCCCGTCGCCGGTGGTGTCGACGCCGATGGAGCCGGGCACCTGAACATCGGTGTAGTCGTTGTAGAAGAAGGCCAGCGAGTGACGGTACGCGCCCTCGGCGAACTTCCAGCCGGCTTCGTAAGCGTTCACGGTTTCCGGCTGGAAACGCATGAATTCGAAGACGTCGATACCGGCGCCGACCGCGACCGAGGTCTGGCCGCGCGGGTCGAAGCTGCCGCCTTTGAAGCCCTGGGAGAAGCTGGCGTAGAAATTATTCGCCGCGTCAGGGCGGTAGGACACCGAGATGCGCGGGCTGAAATCGGTCCAGCTTTCCGAGCCATTGAAGTCGGAGGTGGTGGCGATCAGCGTCGGATTGCCGCCAAAGAATTCCGAGAAGCCGCCGATATAGGTCCGGCGCAGTACGATCGATGAGCGCTTGTCGCTGGTATAACGCGCGCCCAGCGAGACCGACCATTCCGGGGTCAGATCGTAGGAGAAGTCTGCAAACAGCGACCAGGTCTCGGTGTTCACATTGCCGAAGGTCTGGGCGTTCAGGCCGGGCAGGCCAATCAGCGCCCCGGTATTGGCCAGCACCACGTCAAACACGGTGGAAGCTTCGGCATCAAGATAGTACGCGCCGATAATGCCGTTCAGACGCTCGCCGGTGTAAACCAGCTGGAATTCCTGGCTGAACTGTTCGTTCTCGTAGATCGCCGGCACATCAAGGTCGGCGGACGGAAGCGAATCAAAATCGATGGGCGTGATGGACGTGTCTTCACGCCACGCCGTGATCGAGCGGAAGGTCCACTGATCATTGATCTGGAAATCCCCCGACAGAGACAGGCCCTGGGCCTCGATCTCCTGATCGACCACATCAAGGCCGGCGCGGGTGTCGTAGACATTGTCCAGCACCGGCGCTCCGGTCAGGAGCGAGGTGATCAGGCGATGGCCGCCGCGCGGGTTGGACGTGTCCTCGGTCCGGTCATAGACCGCACGGATGAAGATGCGATCAGTGGGTTCGAACTCGGCCGAGATGCGGCCGGCCCAGACATCCTTGTCGTAGTTATCGTCGCCGGTGTTCAGGTTGGTGCCGAACCCGCCGCGGGTCAGGCGCGCGATCGCGCCGCCGACGCGGAAGGTGTCGGTGAGTGGCGCCGAGCCGCTGACGATCACATCGCGCTGCTCATAGCTGCCCACGTTCAGGCGCGCTGAGAACGTCGGCTCGGTATCGAGGCGCCGCGTCACATACTTCACTGCGCCGCCGACCGTGTTGCGGCCATACAGCGTGCCCTGCGGGCCGCGCAGAACCTCGATGCGTTCGACGTCAAAGATGTCGAGAACCGCGCCCTGGGGCCGGTTGAGATAGACGTCGTCGATATAGACGCCCACGCCCGCTTCGAATCCGGCGACCGGATCCTGCTGACCGACGCCACGGATGAATGCGGTAAGGGTCGAGTTGGTGCCGCGCGACACTTCCAGCGTCACGTTCGGGGTGGTCTGGGCGATTCGGGTGATGTCCTGGGCGCCGATGGCTTCCAGGTCCGCCCCGGAATAGGCCGTCACGGACACCGGCACATCCTGAAGGGACTCTTCACGGCGGCGGGCCGTGACCGTCACGACGTCGCGGCTGGGCGCGTCGCTGGCGCCCGTTTCCTGCGCCATGGCGGTTGCGGTGATCGGCAGGCAGGACGCGCTGGCCAACAGGACAGCGGCCGTCGAAAATTTCTTGAGCATGGTCATTGAGCATCCCTCCCTGGTATTGCCCGTGCGCCCGACTGACGGGGCGCTTCGGCGGCGATAATTTCAACGTTGAATGAAAAGTCAACGGCAATTAGACTTTCTCAAGAGAGTGAGACAAATCTGTGAGGCGTCAGCGCCACACTGTCCGGACCCGGAGCGACCGTCCCAACCGCTCCCAACATTCGCGAGGCCGCATGGCAGTCGCCCGCAAACAAAGTCGTGGTGAAGTCACCCGCGAGAAGCTGCTGGACGCAGCTGAAATGTTATTTGCGCTCAAGGGCTTCCACGGCGTGACCGTGCGGGCGATCGCCCGGGAGGCCGAAAGCGACCCGGCCCTGGTGACCTATTATTTCGGCGGCAAGCGCGAGCTGTTCGACGATGTTTTGCTACGCCGCGCCGAGCAGCTTAACCAGGTCCGCCTGGAGGAATTGGAGGCGTGTGAGCGGGAGGCGGGGCCGGATGGGCCGACGGTGGAGCAGATCATCGCCGCCTTTACCCACCCGCTTCTGGACCGCTCTATCCACGGGGATCCGGGGTGGAAAAGCTATTTCGCCCTGATCGGCCAGATCACCAACGCGCCCGACTGGGGCGGCGCGGTGATGTCGAAATACTACGACCCGATCGTGCGCCGCTTCCTGCAGGCGATCCGCAAGGCGCTGCCCGATTGTCCGGAAGAGGAATTGTTCTGGAGCTATCACTTCCTGTCCGGCGCGCTGGTGCTCACCTTCGCCGAGACCGGGCGAATCGATACCTTGTCAGGGGGCTTGTGCAAGTCCACCGATATCAAGGCCGTCGCCGACCGCCTGCCCGACTTCATCGCCGCCGGCTTCCACAGGCTCTGCGCCAAGGACGCCGCAGCGCGCGCCAAACGCCTCAACCAGACCCCGGGAAACCCGAATTCATGACTGACTACACAGCCCGCACCTTCACCGCGCCCGACGGCGTGAAGACTTGGTATCGCCATTACGACGTTGATTCGACCCGCCTTCCGGTCCTGTGCATGCACGGGCTGACGCGCAATAGCCGCGATTTCGAAGCGGTTATTCCGGCCATTACGGCGGCGGGCCGATCGGTGATCGCGGTGGATGTGCGCGGGCGCGGTCATTCCGACCACGATCCGGTCCCGGAAAACTATAATCCGGGCGTCTATGTCCAGGACATGTTTGGCGTTCTCGCCCAGGCCGGCTGGGACAAAGTGATCACGCTGGGGACCTCCATGGGCGGGCTGATGAGCATGATCATGGCCACCAGCCGGCCCGGACTGATCGCCGGGGCGGTGATTAATGATATCGGGCCTGTGCTCGACCCCAAAGGCCTCGCCCGCATCCAGGGCTATGTGGGCGGCGCCGGCGGGCCCTTCGCTGACTGGTCCAAAGCCGCTGAGGCCGTGCGCGCCATCAACGGGTCGGCCTTCCCCAAAGAGACCGGCTACGCCTTCTGGGAAGCCTTCGCCCGGCGCACCTGCCGCGAGCTCGAAAGCGGCGAAGTGGTGTTCGACTACGATCCCGAAATCTCCAAGCTGGCGCGGACAGGCAATGTCGCCCCGCCCGATCTATGGCCCCATTTCGAGGCCCTTGCGGCTTCGCCTATCCTCCTGATTCGGGGTTCAATAACCGACCTTTTGGAGTCGTCCTGCGTCGCGGATATGCTCAAAATGGCCCCGCATATGACATATGCCGAGGTTCCGGATGTCGGCCACGCCCCGCTGCTGACCGAGCCGGAAGCGGCGTCCGCCATCGATTCGTTTCTCGCCGGGCTCGACTGACCCGCACATCAAGGATGACCCCCATGCTGCTGCGTGTTCTCGGCGCTCTGATCCTGATCGCGGTCCTGGCGATCGCGGTGTTCGTCTTCCTCACGCGCAGCGGCGCGCCGGACCAGCCCGCGGCCGACCTGCCAACCGGCGCCGACCGGTTTGTGGAGGCGGCTGGCCAGTCCTGGCGCGTACGCGAGGATGGACCCGCTGGCGCACCCGCCCTGGTGCTGATCCATGGCTTCAGCCACTCGCTGGAAACCTGGGACCTCTGGGCCGAGGATTTGTCGCGCGACTACCGCGTGATCCGCTTTGACCTGCCCGGCCACGGCCTGTCCGGCGCGCGCGAGGACGGCGCCTACAGCGTCGCCGACACCGTGGCGCAGGTCGCCGCCCTGCTGGACGCAGCCGCGCCGGAGCGTTTCGTGCTGGGCGGATCATCGCTGGGCGGGCTGGTGTCCTGGCGCTATGCAGCGGATCACCCGGAGCGGGTGGAGGGGCTGGTTCTGGTCAGCCCCGGCGGCTATCCGATCCATGGCGTGACCGATGACCCTGCGCCCATCCCCCTGCCCGTGCGCCTGTATCTGAACACCGCGCCGGAGGTGGGCGTGCGCGCCGCGACCCGCAGCCTCTACGCCGACCCGGCCAAGGTCACCGATGAACAGGTCGCGCGCATCCGCGCCATGATGACGGCGCCGGGCGTGCAGAACGCCCTGCTCGCACGGCTGGAGCAGTTCACCTTGCCTGACCCCGAGCCGGATCTGGCGCGCGTCACGGCGCCGGCCCTGCTTCTGTGGGGCGCGGCTGACGTCATGGTCCCGGCCGCGCATGCGTCGCGCTTTGAAGCGGCCATGCCCGATGCGCGCGTGGTGATCCTGGAGAACGCCGGCCACATGCCCATGGAGGAAGCGCCCGAAGACAGTCTGATGGTGGTGCGCAATTTCCTGGCTGGGCTCGCCGGCGGACAGCAGGACTAGGCCTGCTCCGGTGCGTCCGGCGCCGCGCCGGGTTCCGCCTGAGACATCCCCTCCGGCAGCGCCTTCACGTGCACGTCCATTTGCGGGAACGGGATTTCCACACCGGCCTCGTGCAGCGCTTCCCAGATGGCGAAATAGACCTCGCTGCGCACATTGGAGAGCCCGGCTTCCGGGTCCGCGATCCAGAAGCGCAGGTCGAAATTGACCGAACTGTCGCCGAACTCCATCAGATTGCAGGTGGGCTCGTTGTCGGCGACCACGCGGGAGACCGACAATGCGGCCTTCTGCGCCAACGCCTGCACCTTGCGCAGATCACGAGTGCGGTAGGAGACCCCGAACGGTGCATGCAGGCG
Source organism: Oceanicaulis sp. (assembly GCA_022565365.1). Taxonomy (GTDB): domain Bacteria; phylum Pseudomonadota; class Alphaproteobacteria; order Caulobacterales; family Maricaulaceae; genus Oceanicaulis. The sequence continues at coordinate 2,291 of JAIUMW010000152.1, read as the reverse complement.
CACGACGCGGTCGGAGCGCGACCAGTTGATCACGCCGTTGACGATGAAATGCTCGTTGGGGATCAGCATCTCGGTGCCGTCGCGCGTGCGCACCGAGACATAGCGCGACTGCATCTCGCTGACCCAGCCGAACGTGCCGTCCACCTCGATGGCGTCGCCCGGCTTGATGGATTTGTCGGCCAGCAGCGTGAAACCGGCGGCGAAGTTCGCCACGGTCTTTTGCAGGCCCAGGCCCACGCCAATACCCACCGCGCCGGAGAAGATCGCCAGCGTGGCCAGGTTGAACCCGGTCATCTGAAGGGCGATCAGCAGCGCGGTGACAGGCAGGACATCACCGAGCACCTTGGAGATCAGCGCCTTGAAGGCGGGCGACAGCTCCTCGGTCTTTTCAAGCTGGCTGTTGATCGTGCGCCCGGCCAGTGAGGCGAGCCAGAACAGCACGCCGAAGTAAACGAGCGTGCGTACGATATCGAACAGGGAGAGCTGGATCGCCGTGCCGTCATCGGCCACGCCCAGCGGGATCGCCAGCGCCTGCATCTGCTGGATCACCGGCATGAGCAGGCCGAACACGTCCAGCACGCAATCGGCCAGACGATGTAGAAGGCGACGTTGGACCAGAATTTCGACTGGATGATCAGCGATACCGCCCGGATCACGATCCAGGCGGTGATCAGGCTGGTGGCCGCGTTGACGATGGCATAGGGCCGATCCAGCGCCGCGAGGACGACCTGGATGAGCGTCAGCACCAGAAGCAGCGCGAGCGGGGTCATGAGCCGGGACACGGCGTTGATCAGGCGGCGCGCCAGGCCGGTTTTCAGAAATCCCGATGTGGACTGGATGACCAGCTGGCGCAGCCGGGGTCCGAAGACCAGGGCCGGGACCAGAGCCGCCGTGATCAGGGCCAGCTGAACCCCGTTATCGAGATTGAGCACGGTCTGCTCGAACCAGTCGAACACATCGAGCAGGCGCGTCTGGATCTCGTCAAACGCCAGCAGATCATCAATGGCTGATTCAGGCGCTGCCTGCGGCGTGGTCATGGATTATGGCCCGGGTCCATTGCTTGGGCGGGAGCGTTGCGCGATCCGGCCGGTTTGTCGAGCCATACGCCCGCGCTTCAGGAAGGCTTTGGCGCTTTGCGCCACGCCAGAAGCGGGCTCGCCGCCAGGGTCGCGATGAGCAAATGGGCCGAATCCATGATCCAGATGCCCAGCGGGTATTTCACGCCAAAGACATAGCCGTACATCATCACCGGGACCATGAAGAAGAGCCACACGCCCGCGCCGAGCGTCAGGTGAGCGGCGAGCCCGGATTGGCGCGCCAGCTGCAACAGCCAGGCAAGACCGGTGACCAGCACGATGGGCATGATCGGGCTGAGCGCCATTTTCCACTCATGTCCCGCCAGATCCTCGGGCGTATAGGCGTTCAGCGTCATCCAAAGCTCGCTGAACAGCAGGGCGTAGATTACGAAACCGGTGGCGTAGCTGGCGATGGCTGCGGCGATGAACGCCAAGAGGTCGTGACCGAAAATACGCGGCATGACCGCCTCCCCTGATGTGTCCGGCGGCGCTGCGCCGCTCCATGGCGCGGGTTCTACACCGCACCGGGCGGCGCGGCATGCGAATTCTCAAAGCGCCCGGCCCGGCGCCCGGCCCTGTTTCCCTCGCCGCGCGGCGAGGCTATGTGTTCGCACTCATGATTTCAGACTGCGAGAAACGCCCCATGGCCCGCATCCTCGTCACCAGCGCCCTGCCCTATATCAATGGCGTCAAGCATCTGGGCAATCTGGCCGGCTCCATGCTGCCCGCCGACGTGTATGCGCGCTTTCAGCGCCTGCGCGGCCATGAGGTGCTGGCGATCTGCGCTACGGACGAGCACGGCACGCCGGCCGAGCTGGCGGCGGCGGGAGCCGGTCAGGACGTGGCGCAGTATTGCGACGAGCAACACGAGATCCAGAAAGCACTGGGCGAGCAGTTTCACCTGTCCTGGGACCATTTCGGCCGCACCAGCTCTGACCATAACAAGCGCCTGACCCAGCATTTCGCTGAAGTCCTGGAAGCCAACGGGCTGATCGCCGAGGTGGTGGAAAAACAGGTCTATTCCATCGACGACGCCCGGTTCCTGCCCGACCGCTATGTGGAGGGCACCTGCCCCAATTGCGGATACGAGAAGGCGCGCGGCGACCAGTGCGATAATTGCGGCAAGCTTTTGGACCCGGTGGATCTGATCAATCCGTATTCGGCGGTGTCCGGCTCGCGCAATCTGGAGGTTCGCGACACCCGCCATCTGCAGCT
>JAIUMW010000151.1 GCA_022565365.1 Oceanicaulis sp. | reverse complement strand
CCTCAGGCGCTGGCGGCGAGGGCCGCGCGTTCGGGCGCATCACACGCGCAAGCGCGGACAATGTCCATCACGTCTGCAAACACCGCCGCCGCCGTGGGCCAGCGGCCCGCCCCCTTGCCGTAGAGAGCATGGACCGATCCATCGGCGAGGGTGACGACAAACCGGTTTTCCTCATTGACCGCGCCCGCCAGCGGGTGGGAGGCCGGCACGCTCATCACGCGCACGCTCGCCTCCACCGATCCGTCGGCGTTGAGGGCGCAGCAGCCCACCTGCTTGAACACCTCGCCGCGCGCCGCCGCCTGGGCCAGGCGCTCGGGGCTCGCCTCGCGCAGGGACTGTTTGGCGATGGCGTCCGGCTCGACCGTCTTTCCGAATGCCTCACGGATCAGGAGCGACAGCTTGTCGGCGGCGTCATGCCCGTCCACATCGGCGCTGGGATCAGCCTCGGCGAAGCCCAGACGCTGGGCTTCAGCCACAGCATCGTCAAACTCCGCGCCGGCGCCGAGGCGGCTGAGTATGAAGTTTCCGGTGCCGTTCATCACACCCTCGATGGCGACGACGCCGCAGGGCTTAAGGCGTTCCAATGCTTCAAGAATTACAACTCCGCCGCCGACGCTGGCTGCGTATTGCAGGCGCCGCCGGGCGTTGCGGGCGCCGGTCAGAAGCGCGTCATAGCGCTGAGCCAGGGCAGCCTTGTTCGCGGTTACCACATGGGCGCCGCCGGCCAGCGCCTTCAGCATAAGCTCAGTGGGCTGGTCGACGCCGCCCATCGCTTCGATCACCAGATCAGGACTGTCCGCAAGCGCCGTGTCCGGGTCCGCGGTGAAGGCGGCGCGCACATCCCCGGCGCGACGCTCCGGACGGCGCACCAGAACCGGATTGAGCGCAAACAGATCGGGGCGGGCGAGCAAATGATCGAGCACGCCCGATCCCACTGCGCCGCAGCCGAGCAGCGCCACGCGCAGAGGCCGGGTGCGCACCGGCGCGCCGATCACGGCGGGGCCGGGTGCGATCCGGGTCGCATGACCGGCGCCCATGGCGGCGATCTCGATCTCCAGACCGGCCGCGCGGGCCGCCTCGATGGCCTTGGGCTGGATCAGGCCCCGGCTGGCCTTCAGCGCCGCGTCATGGTCCAGACGGTCATAGCGGCGGGCGGACGGGTCGCGGGCCGGATCATCGGTATAGACCCCGTCCACATCCTTGATCAGGCGCACCCGGCGCGCCCCGGCCTGCGCGGCGAAAAACACCGCCGTCAAATCGGTGCCGCCGCGTCCAAGGGTGACCGCGCCGTGGCGGGCGTGACCGGCGGTGAAGCCGGGCAGTACGATCGCCTCCACATCGCTGAGCGCGGCGTGCAGGCGGGCCCGGTCCAGGCGCACCAGGTCGGCGTCCAGCGGATCGCCGTCGGCTTCCAGCGCGATCTCGTGGGGGTCGAGCACGCGGGCGCGCACGCCGAGCCTTGCAAGCTCCAGTCCCATCAGCGCGGCCGAGCGAAACTCGCCCAGTCTGACAAGGCGCGCCGTCGTGGCCGGACAGGCGCCCGCGCCCGCCGCTTCAGCTTCGGCGAACAGGGCGTCAGTCTCGCCCTGAAGGGCCGACACGATGATGATCACGGTCTCGCCAGCGCGCACATGGCGGTAGGCTTCAGCGCCGGCCTCGGCGTAGTCGGCCTTGGCGGTCAGCACCGAGCCGCCGAACTTGAGCACGCAGAGCGGGCGGGCTGCGGGTTGGTCGTGGGCGTCCATGATCGTCAGATCCTTGTTCGATAGGCCGGAATTCAGCCAAGAAAAAACCCGCTGCCGGGGCCGGGAGCGGGTCGGGTCGGTCAGGTGTGAGTGTTGATCCTCAGCCCGTGCCGCACCGCCCGCCCATAATGGTCGTGGTGGTCGTCACGGTTGTGGAGACGATAAGGAGGCCGCCGGACGCACGCATGCCGAGACCTGCCAGCGCGTGGGCGCTTGCCAGATCAAGACCACGAAGGACGGCGGTCTGGGCCATGTCGAACTCCAACAAATTTGCGCTGCACTTGCTCAGCGCTGTGATCCTACGATGGGCGGCATTTCTGCAGCGCGTCAACCGGCCCGGTGTTGCCTGAAAGCCACAATTTCGGGGGAGGGCTTCGAAAACAAGGCGGTAACGCATTGATATAAATATTGAAATATTTTTCTCGAAGGTCCGTACATTTTCCCTGTTGCCAAACGGGCGTAATCGCCCGTAGCCTTTCCAACAGATCGGCGAGGCCGCACATGCAGCATCGCCGGGGAAGCTGCGTTCAGGATCGGCCTGGGCGCTGATGAATTTCGAGACAGTCCGCCATGCGCGATTTGAAGGCCATTGCGAAGACGGCAGACACCCGGCTCAACGCCGTGGTGGTGTCGTCGCTCGTCCTTCTTGTCGTCGTACTTATTACCTCCCTTCGCGGAGCGGTGGCGCCTGTCTGACGGAAGCTGAACTTCCAAAAGACGCCAAGGACCCCCGCTCTCCCGAGCGGGGGTTTTTTCTTGTCCTGACATCCACACCGGAGACTGAACATTGACCCGCATCTACACCGAAGACGACGCCCGCGCCGAAGCGATCCAGCCGGGCCCCATCGCCATCATCGGCTATGGCAGTCAGGGCCGGGCGCACGCCCGTAACCTGCGCGACAGCGGCCATGCCGTGATTGTCGGCGCCCGCCCCGGCGGCAAGGCTGCAGCGCGCGCTGCAGCGGACGGGTTTGAGGTTTTCACGCCTGCGGACGCTGCAAAACGCGCCACGTTCATCGCCATGCTGACCCCGGACATGACCCACAAGGCGGTTTATGAGTCCGATATCGCTCCTAACATGGCGCCGGGCGAGACCTTGATGGTCGCCCACGGATTTTCCATCCACTACGGTCAGGTGCGCCCGCGCGCCGACATTGATGTGGTCCTGGTGGCGCCTAAGGGTCCGGGCGATCTGGTGCGCCGCGAATACGAGATCGGGCGCGGCGTGCCGAGCCTGTTCGCCGTCTGGCAGGACGCCTCGGGCGAGGCGCGCGAGCGGGCGCTGGCCTATTGCAAGGGCAATGGCGGGACCACAGGCGGCGCCATCGAGACCACATTCGCCGAGGAGACCGAGACCGATCTGTTCGGCGAGCAGGCGGTGTTATGCGGCGGCGCCAGCGAGCTGGTGGCGGCCGGATACGACACGCTGGTGGAGGCCGGCTATCAGCCGGAAATCGCGTATTTCGAATGCTTGCATGAGCTGAAACTGATCGTCGACCTGATGTACGAGGGCGGGCTCGCGCGCATGCATGACTTCATCTCGGAGACCGCCAAGTACGGCGATCTGGTCTCTGGACCGCGCGTCATCAATGACGAGACCCGGGCGCGCATGCGCGAAGTGCTGACCGACATCCAGTCGGGCCCGTTTTCGCGTGACTGGATTTTGGAGCACCAGGCCGGCAAGCCGAACGATGACGCCCTGCTGCGTAAGGATCTGGAGCAGGACATCGAAAAGACCGGGGCGCGTCTGCGGGCGCGCATGGCGTGGCTGCAGCCCGGCGCCAACGCCGGTCAGGCGGAGTGAGGCCATGCTGACCGCCGCCGCCCCGCCCCCGCCGCACGACACGGACCCGAAGTCCTCTGCCCGCCCCGGCGCCCCTCTGGTCGTCGAGGCGCTGGCGCGTGAGGGCGTCGACTATGTGTTCGGCTATCCCGGCGGGGCGATCATGCCGGTTTATGACGCGCTGCCCGGCTCGCGGCTGAAGCATGTTCTGGTGCGCCATGAACAGGCTGCGGCGCTTGCGGCGGACGCCTATGGCCGGGTGTCGGGCGAGCCGGGCGTGTGCCTGGCCACGTCCGGACCCGGCGCCACCAATCTGATCACCGGCATCGCCAACGCCTTCATGGATTCAGTGCCCATGGTGGCGATCACCGGCCAGGTGGGCACATCCCTGATGGGCACTGACGCCTTTCAGGAGATCGACGTGTTCGGCGTCACCCTGCCGATCGTGAAGCATTCCTTCATTGCCCGTAGCGCTGACGAGATTCCCCAGATCTTCGCTGAAGCGTTTGCTTTGGCGAAGGGCGGGCGTCCGGGGCCGGTTCTCATCGACCTGCCCAAGGATGTTACCCAAGCGTCCGGGCCGTTCCCCCCCTCGGGGCCGGTCCCGGCGCCCGCCGGTTATGCGCCGCCCGACGCGGCGTCCATGCGCGCCGCCGAGGCCATGCTCCGCGCCGCGCGCCGGCCGGTCTTGTATTTCGGCGGCGGCATCGCCATCGCCCGCGCCGAGGCGGCCTTGCGCGATTTCCATGACCGCACCCGCATCCCGGCGGTGGCGACGCTGAAAGGTCTGGGCGGTCTGCCCACCGAGCGCGAGGACTTCCTCGGCATGCTGGGCATGCACGGCACGCGCGCGGCTAACACCGCCGTGATGGAAAGCGACCTTCTGATCTGCGTGGGCGCGCGCTTTGATGACCGCGCCACCGGCAAGCTCGACACCTTCGCGCCGGGCGCGCAGGTGATCCACATCGACGGCGACGCCTCGGAAATCTCCAAGCTGCGCCGCGCCAATGTAGCGCTGCCCGGCGATATCGCGGCGATCCTGACAGCGCTGGATCCAGGGCGCCTCGACATCGCCGCCTGGCGCGCGCGCTGCACCCAGAACGCCGCCGACTGGGCCTTCCGCTATGACGCGCCGGGCGCGGGCGTTTACGCTCCGGCCTTGCTCAACGAGCTGTCGCGTCAGGCCGGTGATCGGTTCATCGCGACATGCGATGTGGGCCAGCACCAGATGTGGGTGGCGCAGCACTGCCGCTTCTCGCGCCCGCAGGCTCACCTGACCAGCGCCGGCCTCGGCGCCATGGGCTACGGCATCCCCGCGGGCATCGGCGCGCTGTTCGCCGAGCCGGACGCCACTGTGGTGACGGTCACGGGCGATGGCTCGATCATGATGAATATCCAGGAGTTGGCGACGCTGCGCCGCTACGGCCTGCCGCTCAAAATCGTGCTGCTGGACAATGCCCAGCTGGGCATGGTGCGCCAGTGGCAGGAGCTGTTTTACGAGCAGAATTTCTCCGAGGTCGATCTCTACGACAATCCCGATTTCGCTGAAGTCGCCCGCGCCTTCGGGATCGAGGCGTTCACCGTGGACCGGCGCGACGATGTGCCCGGCGCCATTGACCGCCTGCTCAAGACCCGCGGGCCGATCCTGGCCCATGTGCGCATCGACCCGGCCGAGAATGTCTGGCCGCTGGTGCCGCCGGGCAAATCCAATTCCGACATGATGGAGGCCTCATGACCTGCCGCATCGATATTGATTTTCGCCCCGGCGAGGGCGCGGTGCTACGCCTCATCGGGCTGGTGGAGCGGCGAGGCTTCGTGGTGCGCGCCATGAACCTGCCCGAGACGCGGGCGGGCGCCTCGGCGCGCCTGACCCTGGACGTGGCGCCGCGTGATGCGGGCCGCCGGGTGGAGACGGTCTGCGCCCAGCTGGCCAAAATGTATGAGGTGGTCGCGGTGAATTCCGCCCAGCCCCGGGCGCTGGAGGCGGCGTCATGAGTGACCGGGTCATCATCTTCGACACCACGCTGCGCGACGGCGAACAGGCGCCCGGCTTCTCCATGAGCGAGGCCGGCAAGCTGAAAATGGCCAAGGCGCTGGCGGCGTTGAAAGTCGACGTCATTGAAGCCGGTTTCGCCATCGCTTCGCCCGGTGACTTTCGCGCGGTCGAGCGTATCGCCGGCGAGGTGGACGGGCCCATCATCTGCTCGCTGGCGCGCGCGGCCCGGGGCGATATCGAGGCGGCGGGCAAGGCGCTGAAACCGGCGGCGAGAAAGCGCATCCATGTGTTCCTGGGGACCAGCCCCCTGCACCGCGAATTCAAGCTGAAAATGAGCCGGGACGAAATCCTGACCAGGATCGCGGAGATGGTCGCCTATGCCCGTGAGTTCGCCGATGATGTGGAGTTTTCCGCCGAAGACGCGATCCGCACCGAGCGCGATTTCCTGGTGGAGGCGCTGTCAGTGGCCGCCGGGGCCGGGGCGGGCACGCTCAACGTCCCCGACACGGTCGGCTACGCCACGCCCGAAGAGATGGCCGCGCTGTTCACCCATCTGGGCGAGACGGTCGAGCGCCCGGACGGAGTGGTCTTCTCCACCCATTGCCATGACGATCTGGGCATGGCGGTGGCCAATTCGTTGGCCGCTGTGCGCGGCGGGGCGCGCCAGATCGAGTGTGCGATGGCCGGTATTGGCGAGCGGGCGGGCAATTGCGCGCTGGAGGATGCGGTGATGGCGCTGCGCACCCGCAAGGACCAGTTCGGCCTGACCACCGGGATCGATACCCGCCAGATCATGGCCGCGACCCGCACCCTGTCCCAGGTCACCAACACCCATCCGCCGCGCAACAAGGCCATCGTGGGCGCCAACGCCTTTGCCCACGAGTCCGGCATTCACCAGCACGGTGTCCTGATGAACCGGGAGACTTACGAGATCATGAAGCCCGAGGATGTGGGCCTGTCGTCGAATGCGCTGGTGCTGGGCAAGCACTCGGGCAAGCACGCCCTGGCCGCGCGCGCTGCAGAGCTGGGCTGGACGCTGGAAGGCGAGGCGCTGGCCAAGGCCTTCATCGCCTTCAAGGCGGTGGCCGACGAGGTCGGCACGGTGGATTCGGCCCGGCTGGCGGCGATCCTGGCCCGGCTGGACGGTGCGGCCGATGACCAGATGTGGACGCTGTCGCGGCTGGAGATCCGCGCGCCCATTTCGCGCCGCGACCAACCGGTGGCGCGCATAGAACTGGAGCACCCGACCCGGGGCCGGGTCAGTGATCTCGCCCGTGCGCCCGGCGCGCTGGATGCTGCCTATCAGGCGGTAAGCCAGATCATGGAGGCGCCCGCGCGCGTGGCCGGGATCGACATGCAATACATCGCCGCTGACCCGGACGAAGCCGGTTCAGACGGCCAGGGCGCTGACGTCCTGGTCGAGCTGGAAGCCGAGCTGGAGGGGGAACGCTTTCCTGGCCGCGCCCGCGCCCGTGATATCCTGCCCGCCTGCGTCGGGGCCTATATCGACGCGCTCAACAACGCCCTTGCCGTGCGCCGCCGCCGAGAGGCCCGCGCCGACGCTGCCGCCTGAAGGACATCCAAAATGGCAATCACGACCACTGACTATATCTGGCGCAATGGCGCCTATATCCGCTGGGCTGACGCCCAGGTGCACGTGCTCAGCCACGGCCTGCACTACGGCACCTCCATGTTCGAGGGCATCCGCGTCTATGACACGCCGTCCGGCCCGGCAGGCTTCCGGGTGCGCGATCATATCCGGCGCCTGATTGATTCAGCGCGCATGTATTCGGTGGACATCCCCTTCTCCGAAGACGAGATCGTGACCGCCTGCAAGGAACTGGTGGCCAGGAACGCTCTGAACTCGGCCTATATCCGGCCCATCGCCTTTATCGGCTATGGCTCGATCGGCGTCGTGCCGGCCAAGGAAACCCCCATCGAGCTGTTCATCGCCGCCTTTCCCTGGGGCGCGTATCTGGGCGACGAGGCGCGCACCCAGGGCGTGGATGTGTGCGTGTCGTCCTGGAACCGCCTGGCGCCCAATACCGCGCCCACCGGCGCCAAGGCGGGGGGCAATTACCTGTCGAGCTATCTCATTTCGCGCGAGGCCAAGTCGCGCGGCTATGCCGAAGGCATCGGGCTCGACGTGGACGGACGATTGTCCGAAGGGGCGGGCGAAAACCTGTTCCTGGTCAAGAACGGCAAGCTGATGACCCCGCCGG
>JAIUMW010000150.1 GCA_022565365.1 Oceanicaulis sp. | reverse complement strand
CGCCGGGCGCACGGCGCGGCGCATCCGCGCGCGGCGGATTGGAAATCAGGGTCGTCATCATCACCTCTCCCCCGCCGGGTCAAGGCCGGCGGCGAATAGCATCAAGGCCCGTGCATATAGGGGAAAGAAGGGAGGCGCGCCAGACGGGGCCGCCCCTCACGCTGAACAGCTGGCGCCGCCGAGCACGCAGAACTGGGCGCAGAATTTGTGCTGCAGCTTCACCGGCCGGAGCGACTGCGTCAGCGTGCCGCCCATTTCAAACGCATCCTCATAGGGTAGAAGCGTGCAGGCGATGACGCTGGCGCGCGCAGCGCCCTTGCGCTTCACCACCATGCGGCTGGACGCGCACATGATGGTTTTCGGGTCGAGATCCAGAATGCCCCAGCAGGCGGTGGTGATCTCCGGCGGGGCGCCGGCCGGGTCCATTTCGGGAAACAGCACGAGGCGGGCGGGATCGTCCGCAGGGATGTCAACCCCGAGCCGGGCGAACAGGGCGGCGAAGCCGGCGCGGGCTTCGGCCTCGCTCTCGGCCATCGCCATGCGCCCGGCGCAGGACAGGCGAAAGCCGTGTTTCGCCAGCCAGGCCAGGCCTTCCAGCGTCGCATCGAACGCGCCCGCGCCGCGCTCGGCGTCGTGCACCGCCGCGCTGTGGTGATCGAGGCTGATGCGCAAGGTCAGCCGGTCACCATGGCTGTCTTTCAGCGCCAGCAGCCCCGCCTGCACAGCCGGGCGCATCATCGGGCGCATGGCGTTGGTCAGCACAAGCGCCGTATGGCCGCGCGCCAGCGCCATGCCGGTCAGCGTGTTCATGTGCGGGTTGAGATAGGGCTCGCCGCCGGTAAAGCCGATTTCCACCGCGCCGCAGCCCAGCGCGTCGATCTCGTCGAGAAAGGGCGCAGCGTCGTCCGGCGTCAGATACGCCAGACGGTCATTGGACGGCGAGCTTTCAATATAGCAGTTGACGCATTCGATATTGCACAGCGTGCCGGTGTTGAACCACAGCGTCTTGAGCCGGTCGAACGCCACCTGGGCGCGCGGCTCGCCCTTGGCGGTGATGTCCGGATCGGTAAATGGAGCGGGCTGGACGCTATGGGCTGTGTCAGGCATCGAAGCGCTTTCTTGCCAATGTGCAGCGCGTGACGCTAAGCCGCTCCCGGCGCGCTCTCAACCCGGTCTCACGCAAGCGTGCACAGCATGAACACGCCTGTGAGGCTGACACAGTGCTTTTGCCGCGCGCCCGGATCGGCTAAACCTTGCGCACCGCGCCCGTTTGCGGGCGCAAAGCGCCTGCTGCGCGCTGCCGGACAGAAGGTCACGTGATGAAGCATGCCCTGCGCCTGATTGCGCTCGCCGCCGCCGCCCTGGTGCTGGCGTCCTGCGCCGGACGGGAAACCAACCGGCTGGCCTATGTGGAGCGCCCTGTGGAGCAGCTCTACAATGAAGGCTTCCGCCAGATGGAGCGGCGCAATTTCGATCGCGCCGCGGCCTTCTTCGACGAGGTGGAGCGCCAACACCCCTTCTCCGAATGGGCCCGCCGCTCGATCCTGATGGGCGCCTACGCCCATTACCGCGCCAACCGCTATGAGCAAGCGATCGCCAGCGCACGCCGCTTCATCGCCCTGCACCCGGGCAGCTCCAGCGCGCCCTACGCCTACTACCTGATCGCCATCAGCCATTATGAGCGCATCATGGATGTGGGCCGTGACCAGTCCACGACCCAGACCGCGCTGGACGCCCTGCAGCAAGTGGTCAGCCGCTATCCCGACAGTCCGTATGCGCGCGATGCGCGGGTCAAGATCGACATGACCCGCGACCATCTGGCCGGCCGCGAGATGAGCGTCGGCCGCTGGTATCTGCGCAACGGCTTCTATCTGGCCGCCGCCAACCGCTTCCAGAACGTCGTGCGCGATTATCAGACCACCAACCACACGCCCGAGGCGCTGCACCGCCTGGTCGAGGTGTATGTGGCGCTGGGCGTGGATGACGAGGCGCGCATGGTCGCCGCCGTGCTCGGCCATAACTTCCCCGGCTCTGCCTGGTATAGCGACAGCTACCGGCTGATGACCTCGCGCGGGATCGATATGGAGGGCCTTGAACGCGCCGATGAAGATCCCAGCCTGCTGCGCCGCGCCATCGGCCGCATCTTCGGTTAGGGCGGGCAAGCGGATATCGGCGCACCCATGCTGGTTTCGCTTTCCATCCGGGACATCGTGCTGATCGACCGGCTCGAGCTGGTTTTCGGGTCCGGCCTGTCGGCGCTGACCGGTGAAACCGGGGCGGGCAAATCCATCCTTCTGGGCGCGCTGGGCCTGGCGTGCGGGGAGCGCGCCGAGCGCGGCCTGATCCGCGCCGGCGCCGATCAGGCGCGCGCCAGCGCCGTGTTCGCACCCGCCGCTGATCACCCGGTCTGGGCCGTGCTCGATGAGGCCGGCGTCAGCGCCGGGCCCGGCGAACCGGTGATATTGCGCCGGACGCTGGGCGCCGACGGCCGCTCGCGCGCCCATGTCAATGACCAGCCCGCCAGCGTCAGCCTGCTCTCACGCCTCGGCGATCTCCTCGTCGAGATTCACGGCCAGCATGACGGGCGCGGCCTGCTCGACCCCAAAACCCATCGCAGCCTTCTGGACGCCTATGCTGGCGTTGGCGAAGCCCGCACCGCCGTGGCGGACGCCTGGGAATCCCTCAGCGCCGCGCGCACGCGCCTGGAGCGCCTGACCGCAGACCGCGCCCGGGCCGCCGACGAGGAAGCCTTCCTGCGCACCAGCCTGGAGGCCCTTGATGAACTTGATCCGCGCGCGGGCGAAGATGCGGCGCTGGGCGATGAGCGCAAATTCCTGCAGCAGGCCGAAACCGCCCTGAGCGAGCTTCAGACCGCCTCCGAAGCCTTGGCCGGCGGCCAGGGCCTGAGCGCGCGTCTCACCACGGCCCTGCGCGGGCTGGAACGGGTGCGCGGCGCGCTGGGCGCCGGAGCCGACGAACCGGAACTGGCGGGCGGCGCAGCGTCGGCGCGCGCCGCGGTGGACCGGGCCGCCAGCGCGCTGGACCGCGCCCTGATCGAATTCAACGAAGCCGAAGACGCGCTGGGCGACGCGGCGTCTGCGTTCGAGGTGGAGCCCGGCCGGCTCAACGCGGTGGAGGAGCGCCTGTTCGCCCTGCGCGCCGCGGCCCGGCGCCATCATGTGGAGCCCGACGCCCTGCCCGCTTTACGCGCCGACCTCGCCGCACGGCTCGACCTCATCGACCATGCCGGCGACCGGGTGCAGGAGGCCGAGGCCGCGCTGAAGGCCGATGAGGCTGATTACGCGCGCGCCGCGACCGCCCTGTCCGAGCTGCGCCAGGGCGCCGCCACGCGCCTGTCCGGCGCGGTGGAGACAGAGCTGGCGCCGCTGAAAATGGACAAGGCGCGGTTTCGCGCCGCCGTCACGCCGGTCCGTGACCGTCCCGGCCCTTCAGGCTGGGACAAGGTGGCGTTCGAGGTGTCCACCAATCCCGGCGCGCCGTTCGGTCCGCTGGACAAGATCGCCTCGGGCGGTGAGCTGTCGCGCTTTGCGCTGGCGCTGAAGGTCTGCCTCACCGGCGGGACCGACAAGGTGATGGTGTTTGACGAGGTGGATCAGGGCGTTGGCGGCGCAGTGGCCGATGCCGTCGGGCATCGCCTGGCGCGCCTGGCCGCCTCGGGTCAGGCCCTTGTGGTCACCCACGCCCCCCAGGTCGCGGCGCGCGCCGAGGCCCATTTCCGCATCGAGAAATCAGATGGCGATGACCGCGTGCGCACCCATGTGCGCCGCCTCGAGCCCGACGAGCGCCGCGAGGAAATCGCCCGCATGCTGTCCGGCGCCGAAGTGACCGACGCCGCGCGGGCGGCGGCGGACGAGCTGATGGGGCGGTGAGGGTTTAGCGCTCGCGGCGCTTGCGCCACTCGTCGCGCACCACCGGGATCAACAACACGCCGAGCAGAAGAAAGATGGCCAGGGTAGCGACCGGCCAGGCAAGCGGATCCATGTCTCATCCTTCCTTCAGCGGCGGCGCGGCACGGGCGCCGCGTTCCGAAACCAGTTTCCAGTCCAGCTCTTTTGCGCTAGCCCATCCACGCGCCCCGGAGCTTCATTCTGCGTTTGGCTGCAGTCAATTTCCACCACATAAAGATCACGCCCATGTCCCCAGCCCTGAAAGACATATCCGCCCTCACCGCTGACGAGGCTGCGTCCGAGCTGGAGCGGCTGGCGCGCGAGATCGCGCTGCATGACCGGCATTACTACGAGAAGGACGCGCCGAAGATTTCCGACGCGGCTTATGACGCCCTGCGCGCGCGCAATGCCGCTATCGAGGCGCGCTTCCCCGAACTGGTCCGCGCCGACAGCCCGTCCGCGCGGGTCGGGGCGCGCCCGTCTGACCAGTTCGCGGAAGTCGTCCACGCCCTGCCCAAGCTGTCGCTGGGCAATGCGTTCAGTGATGAGGATGTGGCGGATTTCGCGGCGCGGGTGGTCAAATTCCTGAACCTCAAGGAAGAGCCCGCCTTCACCGCCGAACCCAAGATCGACGGCCTGGCCATCTCGCTGCGTTATGAGAACGGCGTGCTGGTGCAGGCGGCGACGCGCGGCGACGGGCGGGCGGGCGAGAACGTCACCGCCAATATCCGCACGCTGGACGAGATCCCCGAGCGTCTGCCTGGCGGCGCGCCGGAGGTGCTGGAGGTGCGCGGCGAAGTGTATATGAGCCATGCCGATTTCGCGGCGCTCAATAAGCGCCAGGAGGCGGCGGGCAAGAAGACCTATATGAACCCGCGCAACGCCGCCGCCGGCTCGCTGCGCCAGATTGATCCGTCAGTGACCGCCCAGCGGCCCCTGCGGGTTTTCGGCTATGGGTGGGGCGAGGTGAGCGCGGCGCTGGCCGAGACCCAGTTCCAGGCGCTGGCGCGCTTGAGAGGCCTCAACTTTCCGGTCAATCCCGATCTCGCCCTGTGCGCGGACGTGGCGGCCATGCTCGCCCATTACCGCGATCTCGACGCGCGCCGCGCGGGGCTGGGCTATGATATTGACGGGGTGGTGTACAAGGTCGACCGGCTCGACTGGCAGGCCCGTCTGGGTTTTGTGGCGCGCGCCCCGCGCTGGGCCATCGCCCATAAATTCGCCGCCGCGCAGCCGATGACCGTGCTCAACGCCATCTAGATCCAGGTGGGGCGCACCGGCGCCCTCACCCCCGTGGCCAAGCTGGAGCCGGTGACGGTGGGCGGGGTGGTGGTGTCCAACGCCACGCTCCACAATGAAGACGAGATCGCCCGCAAGGATATCCGCGTCGGCGACACTGTGGTGATCCAGCGCGCCGGCGACGTGATCCCGCAAGTGGTTGAAGTGGTGCGCGAGCGGCGGCCCGAGGGGAGCGTGGCGTTCGAGTTTCCGCAAGTCTGCCCCTGCCCGCTGGCGACCCCGGCGGAGCGCGAGGTCAATCCGCGCACCGGCGAGCGCGCCGTGGTGCGCCGCTGCAGCGGCGAATTCGCCTGCCCCTATCAGCGCAAGGAGCACCTCAAGCATTTCGTCTCGCGCAAGGCCTTCGACATTGAAGGCATTGGCGAGAAGCAAATGATCGCCTTCCACGAGGCCGGCGAGGTGACCGAGCCTGCCGGCATCTTCACCCTGGAGGCGCGCAATGCCTCCGGCGCGCTGGTCCCGCCCCTGCAGGAGCGCGACGGCTGGGGCGAGAAGTCGGTCGCCAATCTGTTCGCCGCCATCGATGCGCGCCGCACCATCGCCCTGTCGCGCTTCATCAACGCCATGGGCGTGCGCCATGTGGGCGAGGAGACGGCGCGGCTGCTGGCGCGCACCTATGGCGACTGGCCGAGCTTCCGCGCCGCCGCCCTCGCCGCCGCCGAGCCCGGCTCGGAAGCGCGCGAGGCCATGCTGTCCGTGGACGGTCTGGGTGATACCGCCGTGGACGCGCTGGGGCGGTTTTTCAGCGAAGCCCATAACAGCGCGGCGCTGGATCGCCTGCTGGAGCACGTCACCGTGGAGCCCGAGCGGGTGGAGACCAAAGCCTCCCCCGTCACCGGCAAAACCGTGGTCTTCACAGGATCGCTGGAGCGCTTCACCCGCGACGAGGCCAAGGCGCGCGCCCAATCACTCGGCGCGAAAGTCGCCGGCGCCGTGTCTAAGAACACCGACTATCTCGTCGCCGGACCCGGCGCAGGCTCCAAGCTGAAAAAGGCTGAGGAGCTGGGCGTGGCGGTGCTCAGCGAGGATGACTGGCTGGCGGTGATTGAAGGGGTTTAGGCGAAGCGAGGGGCTGGTTGGGGAGCAAGCGCCCCCTCCGTCGGCTTCGCCGACACCTCCCCCGCAAGCGGGGGAGGACAAGAATGCTCGCTGTTGCGCCGATGGCTGTCTCCCCCCGCTTGCGGGGGGAGTGGCCCGACGGGCCGAGGGGGGGGCGGCCGGAACACACCCCCCCCACCCTTGCCGCCTGCGTCCATCGCGGCCAATCTATGCCTCGATGACGCGCCTGCCAGGGCCAGGGCCCGTGCGGCGGCGCGCGCCCGCATAAAAACCCAGGGAGACTGGAATGAAGCTTCTCACAACGGCAGGGCTCGCCGCCCTCATCGCCATAAGCGCGCCTGCGCTGGCGCTGGCTCAAGGGCCAGAGCGCGTCACGCGCGGCAATCTGGTGATGGAGAATATTCCCGAGATTCCCGGCAGCGTGCGCGAGCGCCTGCGCCAGTACCAGAATGTGCGCGGCGCCGGCTTCTCCGATTTTGCGCCCGATGGCGGTGTCTACATTGTCACGCGCTTTGGCGAGACCAATCAGATCCACCATGTGGCGCAGCCCTTGGGCATGCGCCGGCAGGTCACCTTCTATGACGAGCGCACCAGCGGCGCCAGCGTGCGTCCGGACGGGTCGGGCCAGTTTGTGTTTGCCCGCGATGTGGGCGGGGACGAATTTTTCCAGGGCTTCCTGTTTGATCCCGGCACCGCGCGCTCGGTCCAGTTCACGCGCGACCAGACACGCAATCAGGGCTTCACCTGGGCGCCGGACGGATCCTTCATCGCCTTCGCCTCGACCCCCTGGGACAATCCTGACTACACAATCTTCACCGCCGACCCGGCTGATCCCGCCTCGGTGCGCGAGGTGTTCACCGGCGAGGGCGCGATCGCGCCGCGCGACATCTCCCCGGACGGAACGCGCATGGTGATCGGGCGCTATATCTCGATCAACGAGACGCGGTTGCAGCTGCTGGACATCGCCAGCGGCGAGGCCACGGCGATCAATCCGGACGTGACCGCGTCCTATGGCGCGGTCAGCTTCTCGGCGAACGGCGAAAGCCTGTTCGTGGTCAGCGATGAGGGCGCGGAGTTCCGGCGCATCCTGGAGATTAATCTCGCCGACAACTCACAGCGCGTGGTCGCCGAGCATGACTGGGACGTGCAGGCCATGGACCTGTCCCCGGACGGCGCCCTGATCGCCTACACGATCAATGCGGGCGGGATTTCGCAACTGCATATTATCGAAGCGGCCACTGGCGAAGCGCGCGCTGCGCCCGACCTCCCCGTGGGGCTGATCGGCGGCGTCAGCTTCAGCCCGGACGGGTCGCGCATCGGCTTTTCGCACAGCTCGGCCGGGTCACCGGGTGACGCCTGGAGCTATGAACTGGCCAGCGGCGAGCTTACCCGCTGGACCCAATCGGAAGTCGGCGGGCTCGACACGTCTCGCTTTGAGGCGCCTGAACTGGTCCATTATGACAGCTTTGACGGGCTGGAGGTGCCGGTCTTCGTCCACCGGCCCGAGGGCGATGGCCCGCATCCGGTGATCATCTCCATCCATGGCGG
>JAIUMW010000149.1 GCA_022565365.1 Oceanicaulis sp. | reverse complement strand
GACGCCATCACGTCATAGGCGCCGCCATAGGCCTTGCGGGTGATGACGGTGAGCTTGGGCACCGTGGCTTCGGCATAGGCGAACAACAACTTGGCGCCGTGCTTGATCAGGCCGCCATATTCCTGGCGCGTGCCGGGCAGGAATCCGGGCACGTCCACAAAGGTGATGATGGGGATTTCAAACGCGTCGCAAAAGCGCACAAAGCGCGCGGCTTTTTTCGAGGCGTCGATGTCGAGCACGCCGGCCAGCACCAGCGGCTGGTTGGCGACAAAGCCCACGGTCTGGCCTTCGAGGCGGCCGAACCCGATGACGATATTGGCGGCGTAGGACGGCGCGATCTCGAAGAAATCGCCCTCGTCGGCGGTCTTCACGATCAGTTCGCGGATATCATAGGGCTTGTTCGGGTTGGGCGGGACCAGCGTGTCCAGGCTGTGCTCCACCCGGTCGGGCCGGTCGGCCACGGGGCGCACGGGCGGCTTCTCGCGATTATTGAGGGGGAGGAAGTCGATCATCCGGCGCACCTGGATCAGCGCCTCGATGTCGTTTTCGAACGCCGCGTCGGCGACGCCGGACTTTTTGGCGTGGACCGAGGCCCCGCCCAGCTCCTCATGGGTCACCACCTCGTTGGTGACGGTTTTCACCACGTCCGGGCCGGTGACATACATGTAGGAGGTGTCCTTCACCATGAAGATGAAGTCGGTCATGGCCGGCGAATACACGTCCCCGCCCGCGCACGGGCCCATGATCACGCTGATCTGGGGAATGACGCCCGAAGCCAGCACATTGCGCTGGAAGATTTCCGCGTAACCGCCCAGCGCATCACCGCCTTCCTGGATGCGCGCGCCGCCAGCGTCGAACAGGCCGATGATCGGCGCGCCGTTCTTCAGCGCCGCATCCTGCACCTTGCAGATCTTGCGCGCCTGGGCGAGCGAGAGCGAGCCGCCGAACACCGTGAAATCCTTGGCGAATACGTACACCAGGCGGCCATTGATGGTCCCCGATCCCGTGACCACGCCATCGCCGGGGATTTTCTTCTCGGCCATGCCGAACTCGGTGCAGTCGTGCTCGACGAACATGTCGAACTCTTCAAACGAGCCGGGATCCAGCATCACATCCAGACGCTCGCGCGCGCTCAGCTTGCCCTTGTCGTGCTGGGCCTTGATGCGCTTTTCGCCTCCGCCCATGCGGGCCGCCGCGCGCTTGCGCTCGAGCTCATCGATGACCGCTTTCATGAATCGGTTATCCCCGCGCCAAACTGGTGTCTGGCGTTAGCTAGCACCGGCGCGCACGCCTCGGCAAATGCTCAGGCCGCAGCCAGCGGCCACAGGCTCTTGAACAGGCGCGCACCGGCGGGCGCTTCGGCCTGCGCATCCGCCAGCGCGGTCTCGATCGCCCGGTCCGCCGCGCCCAGCAGAAGCTGGGCCAGCGCCGCGTCATCCAGATCAGAGCGCACAGAGCCGTCGCGCTGACCATTGCGCAATATGTGCGAGACGATGCGCAGGCGCTGGCTGCGCCAGTCGGGATCACCGGAATCCCAGGTGCTGGGCGGCAGGTGCAGCCACAGCGCCCTGGCCGCATCCGCATGGGACAGGGCGAAATCGCACAACGCGACCAATACCGCCTGCAGCCGGGCCTTCACGCCGATGGCGGTGCGCGAGCCAGCGTCCATGGCGGCCACCAGCGCGTCCAGATCGGGGGCCAGCACGGCGCCCGGCAAGGCCTCCTTGCCGCCGAAATACTTGTAGAGGGTGGCCAGACTCATACCCGCCGCCGCCGCGGCGTCGCGCATGCCCAGACGCTCCAGCGGCCCCTGGCTCATCAGGCCCAGGATCGCGGTGCGCGCCTGCTCGCGCTCATCGGCGTCGAGCGATCGTCCTTGCGCGCGCTGGGCGCTTCCGGCTGTCAATGCCATGGGAGCCCCCGCTCCGAAACAATGAAAAGGGCGGGATCCGGCCCCCCGGATCCCGCCCCGTCCAGACTATTCCGGTTTGCGGAAGCGCAGCGTCATGCGGTCGGTTTCCCCGATCGCGCGCGCTTCATCGGTCTGGGCGCTGGGCAGACGCGTCCACACCCCGCCATCCGCGTCGGCAGGATCGTTCGGATTGGCGTTGACCTCCGAAGACCCTTCAAACACGAAGCCGCGCGCCTCGAACGCCGCGATCAGGCCGGCTTCACGCATATAGCCGCGGCTGCCATCGGCGCGGTCGTCTGCCTCGTCCGCCGGTGCGCGGTGCTGCACCACGCCGGCGATGCCGCCGGGCGCCAGCAGCGTCCAGGCGTCATCCACGGCCATATCCAGATTGCCGGTGCGCGCCATGTTGTGCAGGGCGCGGATATACAGCACCCGGTCCGCGGTTCCGGCCAGATCGTCAGACACCGCGCCAAAGCGGGTCATGCCATCAACCGTTCCGCCCCAGCCCGCGGCCTGCGCCGGGAAGGACTGCTCCAGACCGGCGGCCGCGGCGCGGCGCTCGTCGGTCATGCGGTCGCCGAAGATCGCCTCCAGCACGCTCATGGGATAGTTGATGGCGATATAGCGGCCCGACCCTTCGGTAAGGGGCAGGAGGATGCGCGTATACCAGCCGCCGCCCGGCAGGGCCTCGACCACGGTGTGTTCGGGGCGCACGTCAAAGAATTCCAGCGTTTCAGCCGGGTTGCGCCAGACATCGCGGGCGCGGTCATTCTCGCGGCGCGCATCGGCCAGCACGGCGGCCAGCGTGGCGCTGGCGGCAGCCTCGTCCAGCACATCGCCGGCCGCTTCAGCCAGATCGTCAGCGGCCTCTTCGGCGCTGTCCAGCATATCCTCGCCCGCTTCGGCGGCGTCATCAGCGGCGTCTTCGGCCGCCTCGCCCATCGCGCCCCTCGTGTCATCCGGCTCCTGGGCCGGGTCGGCGCAGGCGGCCAGCAATGCAGCGGCAGCGATAGTCGTCATCCATACAGATTTCATGGTTAATCTCCAATTGGCCCTCTTGGGCTGGCGCACTGTATAGCGCAACTGCGCCGCGAAATCGCCCCCTTTCACGTGCGCCAGCGCCCGATCAGGCCGGTTTGACCGCGTGGAGCAGGGTTTCCTGATTGCCGTCAGACCCCGTCACCGGGCTCGGCGCGGCGCCGGTCATCGCCCAGCCCGCCGCGCGCAGGCCCTCATTCACCACGTCCAGCGCCCGGGCCGCCGCTGCGCCATCACGCACCACGCCGCCCTTGCCCACCAGCGCGCGCCCGACCTCGAATTGCGGCTTGAAGAGCGCGACCAGCTGCGCGCCGGGCGCGGCCAGGGCGAGCGCTGCGGGCAGCACCTTCATCAGGCTGATGAAGCTGGCGTCGCACACGATCAGGCCGGGCGCTTCAGGCAGATGGGCAAGCGTCAGCGCGCGGGCGTCGAGCCCTTCCAGGCTGGTCAGGCGGGGATCGCCGGTCAGGCGCGGATGAAGCTGGCCATGACCCACATCCACCGCGATCACATGGCGCGCGCCGCGCGCAAGCAGCACCTCGCTAAAGCCACCCGTGCTGGCCCCCACATCAAGACAAAAGCGCCCGGACGGGTCCACCGCAAAGGCGTCCAGCCCGGCGGCGAGCTTGAGCGCGGCGCGGCTGACCCAGGGGTGGGCGGCTTCCGCCTCAACCCGCGCGCCATCGCGAATGGTGCGCGAAGGCTTGTCGATAAGCTGGCCGTCCACACGCACGCAGCCCGCCGCAATCGCCGCCTGGGCGCGGGCGCGGGTGTCGAAATGGCCGTGGCGGACGAGATACTGGTCGGCGCGCATGGGGTCTCCCTCGCGAGATCGCAGGCATGGACAGGAGATGCGTTGCTTTTGTGCGGGCGCCGGTGTATACGATGCCAGTCGATTTTTGGCCGGTTACTTTGGCCGCGTAGATACGCGCTTCCCGAACGATCCCCCGAAATCCGATGTCACCTGCCCTCTCGGGGGCGTTTGTTGCACTATGTAAGTAAGTAAGGAATACCCCATGGCTACGGGAACGGTTAAGTGGTTCAACACCACCAAAGGCTACGGCTTCATCCAGCCTGACGACGGCGGCAAGGACGTGTTCGTCCACGCCAGCGCCGTCGAGCGTGCAGGGATGGGCCCGCTTCAAGAAGGTCAGCGCCTTCAGTACGAAGAAGCGCGCGACCAGCGCACCGGCAAGACCGCCGCTGCGAACCTTGTGGCGGCTTGAACCGCTAACTGACCTAACGGTTGGGCAAAAGCCCCCGGATCCTAGCGGGTCCGGGGGTTTTTCTTTGTGCGGATGTCAAAGGCGCGCGGATGTCCGGGTGCGCAACTAGCGCTTTGGCCGCCAGCCAATCCGCCCGCGCGTGACATTGAGCGCGATCCAGACGCCGGCCAGCGCCACCGCCATCAGATACCAGGTCAGCGCATAGGCGCCGTGGCGTTCAGGCGGCGTCGCCGTGATCCAGGCGGGCGGCGCCCCGTCATCCACCGCCAGCCACCAGCCGGTCAGCAGCGATCCGGGCGCCAGATCCAGCGCCGCCTCCATCGTGGCGGCGTCAAAGGCGTAGAACTCGGCGCTATCGGGCGAATCCGCCGCGCCGAACAGGCCCCGGCGCAAGGGCGTCTCCAGCCGCAAGCCCGCGCGCGCCGCCTGCACGCCAGGCGCCGTGGCGGCCTCGGTGGCGGCAGTGGCCGCGCTCAGGGGCTCAAACCCGGCTTCGGTCAGGATGAAACCGGCCTCCGCGCATTCGGGCAAAGGCGCAGGCGCAAACAGCCGCCAGCCCGGCGCCCCGCCCGCGCTGCGGCCAAACACACGCACGGCAATTTCTGTATCCGGCTGCGCGCCCGCGATCGGCTGGCCAAACGCCGGGTCATCGCACAGCGCGTCCAGCGGGGCGGGCGGCGAACTCGATATCACCGCGTGGGCGTCCAGCAGGCCCTGCTTCCAGCTTTGACGCTCCAGCTGCCAGCCGCCCAGCGCCAGCAAAAACGCCAGCGCCATGACGGTGAGCAGGGTCAGAACCGGATAGGGGCGGAAGATAATCATGGCTCACCGCCCCCATTCTCATCATCCAGACGGCCTTGCGCGGCGCTGTGCTGGTGCTGCAGGGCGAACATGATGGCGCGGAACGGGCGCATCAGCGCCAGGCTGAGCCCCGCCGTCAGGGGCAGCCAGAGAAGAAAGTGGAGCCAGAGCGGCGGGCGGAACACCACTTCGGCCACCAGCGCCATGGGCACCACGATGAAACCCACAGCGAACATGATGAACACGGCCGGGCCGTCGCCCGCATCATCGCCGGAAAAGTCGAGGCCGCAGGACGGGCAATGGTCTGCAAATTTCAGGAAGCCGGCGAACAAATCCCCTTCCCCGCAGCGCGGACAGCGTCCGCGTAAGCCTGCGAGAAAGGGGTTTGTCTCAGTCACGTGCGATGTCGGCCTACTGATAGGCGACGTAGATGAACACGAACAGGAACAGCCAGACCACGTCCACGAAGTGCCAGTACCAGGCCGCCGCCTCGAAGCCGAAATGCTTCTGCGGCGTGAAGTGTCCGGCCATCAGGCGCGCCAGGCATATCGCCAGGAAGATCGTCCCGATGATCACGTGGGCGCCATGGAAGCCCGTGGCCATGAAGAAGGTCGCGCCGTACAGATTGCCCGAGAAGTCGAAATAGGCGTGGGTGGACGCATAGGCCTGCACGCAGGTGAACAGGAGGCCCAGACCCACGGTCAGCGCCAGCCCCAGGCGCGCGCCCTTGCGGTCGCCATGCTGCAGCGCGTGGTGCGCCCAGGTCACCGTGGTGCCCGACAGAAGCAGGATCAGCGTGTTGATCAGCGGCAGGTGGAAGGGATCAAATGTCTCCACGCCCGGGGGCGGCCAGGTTTCCCAGCCGGCGAAATCGGCGCCGATCGCCGTGCCGTCCCAGCCGGCGCCGGCGCGCACCTCGTGGAACAGGGCCAGCTCGAAGAACATCCAGAACCAGGCGGCGAAGAACATCACTTCAGACACGATGAACAGGATCATGCCGTAGCGCAGGCCCAGATCGACCACCGGCGTGTGGTCGCCCTGGCGCGATTCCTTGATCACATCGCCCCACCAGCCGACCATGGTCCAGGCGACAATCAGGAAGCCCAGCACCATCAGCCAGGGCTGGCCCGCGCCCAGGAAGAAGTGCGCCCAGCTCGACGTGTCGAGCACCAGGCCCTTGGTGAGCACCACAAAGCCGATGGCCAGCACGAACGCGCCCAGCGAGCCCACGAAGGGCCACGGGCTCGGGTTCACCAGGTGGTAGTCGTGTTTGACGGCGCCGCCAGCCATGCTCATCTCCACATCGTTCTGTTCACGCGAACGCGCTTTGCGCGCGGTGTATAGCCCCGGCCAGGCCGGTCATCAATCACTCCGGGGCGCCCCTTGATCAGGACGCCTCGGCAGCCTCCCAGGCCCGCGAGTCGCTCGACAGCCAGAAGGTATAGGACAGGGTGATCGTCTGCACGTCATTGAGCTGGCGATCCTCATCCATCTGCGGGTCCACGAAGAAGATCACCGGCATGTCCATGGTTTCGCCAGGCTGCAGGGTCTGATCAGTGAAGCAGAAGCATTCCAGCTTGGCGAAATAGATGCCGGTCTTGAACGGGGCGACATTATAGCTGGCCACCACCGTCACCGGCTCGGGCGCCGTATTGGTGACGCGGTAGAAGGCCAGCGCGGTCTCGCCCACGCGCACCCGCATGGAGCGCTGAAGCGGTTCAAAGTCCACCGGCACGCCGCGCGCGCGCGACGCATCAAAGCGCACGGTCACTTCGCGGTCGATGATCTGGCCGGCATCATACTGGGCCACCTGGGTCGTGCCGCCATAGCCCGTCACCCGGCAGAACAGATCGTAGATCGGCACGGCCGCATAGGCCATGCCCACCATGCCTGCGACGACGCTGGCGCAGATCACCACGACCCGCGCATTGCGCTCCAGCCCATTGAACCAGCTGGCGATATTCATCCCGCTGCTCCTGCATTCCAGTTGGAGGTCATCTGCACCACCGTGGTGATGAAGATCAGCACCACGAACGCCACCAGGCCGAACGCAATGGCGCCATTGCGCTTGTTGCGCGCGGCTTCCTGTTCGGGGGTCAGCTTGACCGTGGGTTTGAATTCATCCTGATCCATCACCTCACCCCGCTCCGCCCGGCAGGGGCCAGTGGGCGCCCGCGCCATGCTCGGCCAGCAGGGCTGCGAACAGCAGCGCCAGATGGGCGATGGAATAGGCGAACAGATCGCGCGCCGACTTGTCGCCTGCGCGCACGGCGTAAAGCTCGTCCTCGGCGCCGGGCGTATCGCCTGCGCGCGAGGCATGGACCCGCAGGGCCAGCAGCGCGAACAGCGCGCCGCCCAGACCCGCCGCAATGGCGTACATCCAGCCGCCGAGCCCGGTGACCAGCGGTCCCGCCGTCGCGGCGAGATAGAGGGCGGTATAAAACAGGATCTGGATGCGCGTGGACTTGGCGCCGCGCGCCACCGGCATCATCGGCACGCCCGCCGCCGCGTAATCGCCCGACTTGTACAGCGCCAGCGCCCAGGAATGAGGCGGCGTCCACAGGAAGATGATGGCGAACAGGATGATCGCGTCCACACTGACCGAGCCCGTCGCCGCCGCCCAGCCGATCACCGGCGGGAAGGCGCCGGCCGCGCCGCCGATCACGATATTCTGCGGGGTCAGGCGCTTGAGCCAGGTCGTGTAGACAAAGCAGTAGAACGCGATGGAGAAAGCCAGAAGGCCCGCCGCCACATAGTTCGTGGCCATGCCCATCAGAAGAACCGAGGCCAGGCTCATCACCCCGGCGAACGTGTAAGCTTCAGAACGCGGCACGCGGCCCGTGGGG
>JAIUMW010000148.1 GCA_022565365.1 Oceanicaulis sp. | reverse complement strand
TCCAGGCTTCATCCTGCTGCGCACTGCCCGCCCGCCCGGCCTGCGAGGCGCGGCGCGCCAGCACGATCTGGTGGACCAGGGCGATCAGAAGCGCATTCACCGCCAGCGCATCCACGCCATCCGGCGCGGCCAGCTGGCCCTGATGGCGCGTAATCCATCCGGCGAGCATTTTTGCGCGTGCTCTGGCAAAGCCCGCAAGAGCGGGAGACGGGGCTGACAGCTCCCACAGAACAAGGTTCTGCGCCGTCTGGTTTGCGCTCAGAGTCTCAAGATAAGCCAGCACCAGCTGCTCGATCAGCACGCCATAGTCTGATGGCGGGCTGGCCGGGGCGTGCGCCTGCATCGCGGCGGCCAGGGTTTTGCCCTCGCGCCCGCCCAGCGCTGTGACCAGCCCGTCCAAACCGCCGAAATAGCGGTAGATCAGCTGCTTGTCGCAGCCCGCCGCCCGGGCCACAGCGTTGACGCCGAAGCCTGCAAACCCCTCCCGCATCAGCACCGCGCCTGCGGCGCTGATCAGCCGGGTTTCCGTGGCGGCGCGGCTGCGCGAGGCCGGGTCTGTCATCTCTCAAGCGCCTCTGGCTGCGACACCACCGCAACGTCACCGTCTGGTGATATCACACATCACCGCCCGGTGACAGACTTGGCAAGCTGGCTCCGGTGACAAGACGCGTGACAGGACAGGCACGAAGACCCGGCGGCCTGATCGCGCGCGCGTCTTCGTTAACGATTCTTTACAGGGCCGGGGGCATGGTGAAGGCGCGAATCAGCCCGATCCAGTGGAATCATCCGGCCCATGCCTGCGCCCGATCCAGACCGCTCCCCCTTGCGCGCGCCCTTGCTGGCGGGGCTGGCGGCGGCATGCGTGGTGATCGCCGGGGTGGGCGCCCTGTCGATTTTCACCGGCGGCGAACCGCCCCCGGTCAGCGCCGGGACGGACATCGCCCAGCGCCCTGAGCCGGTGCAACTGGCCGAAGCCGAGCCGGTGATCGAAGTGGCCGAGATCCCCGCGCCAGCCCCTTTCACAGACGGGCTGGACGAAGATGTGTCTCTGGACGGCGTCAGCGATACCGAAGCCGCGCTCAACGCACCGCCGCCACCAGCCGCACCACGCGCCCCCACAGCGCCGCTGCCCGGTCTGTCTGAAGAGGGTCCGGGCGGGCCGCTGCCAGTGATCGGCCCGGACGGGCGCCGGCCGGATGAGGCCTATGCCCGGGCTCATTCTCCGCGCACCGGTCCGGTGGTGGCGCTGATCGTTGGCGGGCTGGGCATGTCAGAGCGCCTGACCGCCCAGGCCATCGAGACCCTCCCGCCGGAAGTCACCTTGAGCTTTGCGCCCTATGCCCGCGATCTTCAGGGCTGGATCGACCGCGCCCGCGCCGCCGGGCATGAAGTGCTGATCGAACTGCCCATGGAGCCGTTTGATTATCCCAATAATGATCCCGGCCCCCACACCCTGCTGGCCGACGCGTCCGACGCCGAGAACGCGCGCCGCCTCGCCTGGCTCTTGTCGCGCTCGGCGGGTTATGCCGGGGTGATCAATTATCAGGGCGCGCGTCTGGGCGCCGCGCCCGCGCCCCTGTCGCGCATCTTCACCCGGCTGGAGGCGCGCGGCCTGACCATGTTTCATGACGGCGCGGGCCGTCGCCCGGTGCTGGAGGCGGCCGGGCGCGAGGCGGGCGCGCGCCTGGTGCTGGCCGACCGGGTGATCGATTCCGATCCCAGCCCGCAGGCGGTGGAGCGGCGCTTGCTGGAGCTTGAGGCG
Source organism: Oceanicaulis sp. (assembly GCA_022565365.1). Taxonomy (GTDB): domain Bacteria; phylum Pseudomonadota; class Alphaproteobacteria; order Caulobacterales; family Maricaulaceae; genus Oceanicaulis. The sequence goes on along the minus strand of JAIUMW010000148.1, from coordinate 6,061 downwards.
CTGGCGCTGCAGAACGGCTCGGCGCTGGGCTCGGGCTTTGCCTATCCGGTAACCGTCGACGCCGCCGCCGCCTGGGCCGAGGACCTGACCCGGCGCGGCTATGTCCTGGCGCCCGCCAGCCATGTCGCTCGCCTGCGCCGCGACGATGCGCGCGGGACATGAGCGCGGCCCCCGATCCGTATCCCGACCACCGACCCAATGCCGGCATGGTGTTGTTCAACCGGCGCGGCGAGGTCTGGATGGGCAAGCGCTATGCGCAAGGCGGTCCCTGGGTCTGGCAATTTCCTCAAGGCGGGCTGGACCCGGGTGAAGACCCGCAAGCGGGCGCCCTGCGCGAGCTCTATGAAGAGACCGGGGTGACGGAGGATCTGGCCGAACTGATCGGCGAGATCCCCGGCTGGCTGGCTTATGACTTTCCCCCTGAAGTGCTGGCCCAGCGCCGGCGCAACGCCTGGAAAGGCCAGAAGCAGCGCTGGTTTGCGTACCGCTATCACGGCACCGACGCGGCCTTTGACCTCAAGGCCGTGCCGCCCCAGGAGTTTGAGTCCTTCCGCTGGGTCACCCTGGCCGAGTCCCCCGCGCTGATCATCCCGTGGAAGCGGCCGGTTTATGAGGCCGTGGCGAAGGGCTTCGCCCATCTGGCGCGCCCGGTTGAGTCCTGAACGGCGCATCGAAATGCGCCTCGCCTGTGGGCGGCGCCAGAAAGACGCGTGACAGCGCCCTTCTGACCGGCACGCTCAGCTGCCCGGCGCGCGGGCGACCGGTCCCAGATTATTGACCACCTGGCGCGCGTCGAACGCATCGGGTCCGCCGGGCGAGTCGCCGCGCACCAGCACGATCTCGGCATTGGCCTCAAAGCGCGTCACTTCACGCACATGGACATCATCCCAGAACGGGTCGCGCCAGCCATACCAGCCATGGCGCGGGTGGAAGTAGCGGTAGCCGAACCCGTGGCGCGAGCGGAACGGGTCGCCCGTGCCGACAAAGCGCCGGTCGGTATCGGTATCGCGGCGCACCAGGATGAAATGGTCCGCCCCGCGCTCCAGCGTCAGCTCGGCGGCGCGCAGCAGGAGATAGGTTTCCACCGTCTCGCGGTCGGTCAGCGTATTGCCGCGGAAGCCGACGGTGAAGCGGTTGTCCTCGATCTGTTGCTGGCTGTAGCCGAACCCGCCCGGCTGGGCGCTCTGATAGGGTGTGGGCGTGGCGCACGCCGCCAGCGCGCCGGCCAGCCCGATGATCATGCATAGCCTGAACATGGCTTTTGGTCCTTCTGACTCGCCCCCGGAGCCCCAAGTATGGTTAACTTGGCGCGGGCTGGAAAGCCCGCCGCCGGTTTTTTGGCGGTTCGAGGCGGGGAGGCGATGCGAATGGACATGGCGATGCGCTCCTTTCTGCTGGCTGGCGTGCTGGCCCTGATCGTGGCGGCGGGGCTGGCGGGATGGTGGTTTTTCGGCCGCGACGCGGCGCCCGATGATGACGACCCCTTCCTGCGCGGCGACTATGAGCGCGTGGAAGGCTCACTGATGGATGAGTTTGGCGAAGCCGATACCCGCCCGGGCCGCGACGATATCCGCATCACAATCGGTCAGGGGCTGGCCGGATCCCAATCCGGGCGCTCGGCCATGGATTCCCCGCCGCAATTTGCCGGCGCTGCCGATGAGGCGGAGCCCTGGTGGCGCAGCGGGGGCGCGCCCCGCGTGCCTGAAACCGACCCGCGCCTGTCTGCGCCCCTGCCGCGCGGCACGGCGCAAGAACGCGTTGAGGCTGATTGCCGCTATCGCGGCGGCCGGTCCTGGGCGTGCCGCTGTCTGGTGCGGGTGGCCCGCGCCCGGCTCGACACGGCGCAGTTTGAGTTCCTGTCCCTGGCCGAAGAGCCGGAGGCGCGGCCCGAACGCCTGCGCCGCGCCGGGGTGGAGGCGCGCGCCCTGCCGGACCTGTCCGCGGCGCTGGTGGGCGTGCATGTGGAGGCCGGCCGGCGCTGCGGCGCCGGGCTGACGCCCTGACATCACCCCTGGCGCCTTGGGCCTCAGCCTCGCCCGCCGCTGTCTGGCGGCGCTTCATGATCATCCTCCGGCGGCGCGAACAGGGTCTGGCCGTGGGCCGCGCCGATGCCCGCCGGTTCGGGATGAATGATCACGGCGGCGGCGGGCCATTGGGCGGCGATGCGGTTTTCTGCGTCGGTCAGGATGGCGTGGGTGTCGCTCAGAGACAGGGCGGGATCGAGTGTCATGTGCATCTGGATATGCACGAACGGTCCCGAGGCGCGGCTGCGCAGCCGGGTGACGCCCTGAACCCGCGGATCGGCCTGGGCCAGCGCCAGAATCTGGGCCCGATCGGCTTCGGGCAGCTCGCGGTCCATCAGATTCTCGATGGCCTTGCGCCCGATGGTCAGCGCAGTCCAGACCAGCCAGAGTGCGACCCCGCCGGCAATCAGCGGATCGGCAGCCTCAAACCCCGCCACCGCCAGCGCGATCGCCGCCATCACCGCGATATTGGCCCCGAGGTCTTCCAGGTAATGGGCCCGGTCCCCGGCCACGGCGATGGAGCCGGTGCGCGCAACCGCCCGCGCCTGGGCGCGCACCAGCGCGACCGTGGCGAGTGTCGAGATCACCATCACGCCCAGCGCCACCCCGCCTGCGCTCACCGGCTGGGGATCAAGAAAGCGCAGCCAGGCCTCGCGCAAGAGGAGGGCGGCGGAAAACGTCACCAGCACCGCCTGGAACAGGCCGGCCAGCGCCTCGGCCTTGCCATGGCCGAACCGGTGCTCTGCGTCGGCGGGGCTGGCGGCATAGCGCACGGCGAAGAAGGTGATCAGCGAGGCGGCCAGATCCAGCGCGCTGTCAGCCAGCGAGGCCAGCATCGCCACCGAGCCGGACATCAGCCAGGCCGCCAGTTTGATCGCCACCAGAAAACACGCCGTCAGCACGGACAGGCGGGTGATGCGCGAGGTGATCGCGCGCGCTTCCAGCGGAGCCAGCTTGCCCGGACCGCCGGGCGGGGCGTCATGGGGCATGGTGTGGCTCCGCTCAGGCTGTACTTGCAGGCTTGGCTCAAGCCCCGTATCAGCCCAGCATCGCGCTGTCAGCATCTGACTTGCCGGGGACCGTCCACATGACCCTGTTCACCCTGATCCTGCTCGCTGTGGTGCAGGGGCTGACCGAGTTTCTGCCCGTCTCGTCTTCAGCCCATCTCATTCTGGCGCCCGAGGCGGCCGGGTTTGAGGATCAGGGGGTCCTGATCGACCTCATGGCCCATGTAGGCTCGCTGGCTGCGGTGCTGATCTATTTCCGGCGCGACGTCATGGCGGTGATCACCGGCAAGTTTGCGCTGCTTCAGGGCAAGGTCACCGAGGGCGGGCGTCTGGCGCTGCTGATCGCCGTGGCGACGCCGCCCGTGCTGATTTTTGGCGGAATTCTCTATTTTGCAGGCCTTGCCGAAGCGATGCGCTCACCGGTTCTTCTGGCCTGGATGCTGATCCTCTTCGCCATCCCGCTGTGGGCGGCGGACCATTTCGGGCGCAAGACCGTGACGACGCAGACGCTGGGCTATCGCTCGGCGGTCCTGATCGGCCTGGCTCAGGCGCTGGCCCTGATCCCGGGCGCCAGCCGGTCGGGCGTCACCATGACGGCGGCGCGGGCGCTGGGCATGGAGCGCGCGGACGCGGCGCGCTTTTCCATGCTGATGTCGATTCCGGTGATCGCCGCGTTTGGTCTGGTCGCCGTGATCGAGCTGTCGCGCGGCGGCGAGCTGGGGGCCAGCCTGACCGACGGGCTGATCATTGCCGTCCTGTCCTTCTTCGCCGCCTATCTGGCCATCGCGGTGCTGATGCGCTTTGTCGCCCGGATCGGGTTCCTGCCGTTTGTGATCTACCGCTTCATTCTGGGCGGGCTGATCCTCTGGCTGATGGTGTAGCGGTCCGTCAGGTTAGCCGTCACAAACAGGCATAGGCCGCTTCGATCAGCGCCTTGGCCCGGTCATCGCCCACCAGCACATCCATCTGCCGGTTCATCACATAGGCGCCCGACAGGCCGCGCTCAGGGTCAGCGAAGACGCAGCTGCCGCCAAAGCCGTAATGGCCCACCGCGCGCGGTTCCGGCCCGAAGGCGGCGCTGTCGCGATTGATCATCACCCCGGCGGCGAAGCTCAGATCAAAGGGCAGCACCCGGTCCGGCCCCGCCGTGCGGGGTTTGAGGGCGGCGCTGAGGGCTTCGCGCCCGAGAAACGCCTCGCCATCCAGCCGGCCCTCACAGGCAAAGGGCGCCATCAGCCGGGCCAGCGACAGCGCCGTGGCGTGGGCGTTGGCGGCGGGCAGTTCGGCGCTGCGCCAGGCGGCGGCGCCCCGGCGCCCCGGCGAAGAGCCCGGATTGAGGAAGGCGGCCTTGGTTTCCGGCGTAATCGTCCCCAGATCCGGCGCGCGCGGCGGCAGGACGTGCTCGGCGGCGCGGGCATGCTGGTCTTCGGGCAGGCCGATATGGCAGTCGATCCCGCGCGGCCCGGCGATCACCTCGCGTAGAATGCTGCCGACCGAACGACCGTTCGTATCAGCGCGGCGCGCAATGGCGTCGGCCAGCACGCCAAAGCTCAGCGGGTGATAGCCTGACCCGTCGCCGGGTGTCCACATGGGGGCCATGGCGGCGAAATGGGCTTCCATCTTTTCGCGGTCAAACCAGTCGGCGGGCTCGATTCCGTCCACCGGGCCGGGCAATCCGGCCTGATGGGACAGGGCCTGCGCAATCGTCACCGCGCCCTTGCCCTCAGCCGCGAAGTCCGGCCACAGCGCGCTCACCGGCGCCTCGTAATCCAGCCGGCCCTGATCAACCAGCCAGGCCATGACCAGCGCGGTGACCGCCTTGCCGCTGGAAAAGACCGGGACCAGCGTGTCATCGCCCCAGGCCCGCGTGCGCGCCCGGTCGGCCCAGCCGGCATGGAAGTCGCAGATGATCTCGCCATCCCGGATCAGCGCAAACGCCGCGCCCAGCTCGCCGCGCTGGGCGAAGTTTTCTTCGAAGGCTGCGCGCAGCGGCTCATAGCCGGGCGCCAGCACGCCATGTATGTCGATGCTCATGAGAGCGGGCTAGCGCGCCGCGCGCCTGCACGCAAGCGCTCTCATGCCCAGATCGCCATGCGCAGGCCTCTCCCGTCGCGCGGCGGATCGTCCGGCAGGCATCGGGCCGACCCCGCCGCGATGCGCCGGGCGGTGAGCAGGCACAACCCGGCATCGATCAGATCATCGGGCGCCGCCACGCCCCGCTTGTACGGATGCGGTTCGAACAAATCCGCCGCGAGCCCGTGGGCGGCGAGCAGGTTAAGGCGCTCGGCCCGGCCTGCAGGCGTTTTCTTGTTATGGGTAGCGGGCGCACCGGTGAGGGCGGCGATGGTCGTTTCAGGATGGGTTTCAAACACGCATCCTTCCAGCAGGGGCGTCATTGCGTCGTCGATCTCGCGGATTTTCCTGAATAGCGCAAAGGACTGGGCCGCGAGCCCCGTCCCGCCCGCCGCCCGGTTCAGCGCATCGGCCTCAGCGCGGGTGCGCCCTTCAAACGCCGCGCGCAGGGGCGTGGGGAAGATCGAGCTGCGCCGCGCGCCCAGCATCGCCTTGGCCGCCCGCTCGCAGGCGCGCCCGCCCTTGCCATCGGGATCGGGGCCGTCCGGCAGGCCGATGGGCATGTCCACGGCGATGATCTGGGCGCCCGTGGCCAGCGCCTGGGCGAAGCTTTCAAAAACCTCCACGCGCGGCGGTTCGATGCCGTTGAGGTCCGCCATCACCGCGATCCAGCCGCCGGGACATCCGTCCAGCCCCATCGCAAAGGCGGGCCGGGCGCCGCGCGGGCGCGTGGGCTGCGGGGCCGGGGCGGGGCGCAAGGGAGCCGGGGCGGTGAGGGTGTCTTGCGTGATCGCCAGCGCCGCTGCGCCGTCCGGTGTGTGGGTCAGCACATGGCTGACCCGTCCCGCCCCCGCCCGCGCCGCCTCCGCCCAGCTGGCGCCGGTGAGACGGGCGGGGCCCCCGCGGGGCGCGCACCAGACCCCCCGGGCGGGGGGGGGGGCGGGGCGCGCGCGCCCC